>NZ_JBEZZF010000028.1:0-64076 GCF_040639055.1 Promicromonospora sp. NPDC023987
CGGTTGCGCCGTGACCGGGTCGGGTTCGTGTTCCAGCAGTTCAACCTCCTGCCGATGTTCACCGCCGAGCAGAACATCACCCTGCCCGTCGAGCTGGCCGGCGGCACGGTGGACAAGGCCTGGTTCACCACCCTGGTCGACACCCTGGGCCTGGCCGGCCGGCTGACGCACCGCCCCGGGGAGCTGTCCGGTGGGCAGCAGCAACGCGTCGCGATCGCCCGCGCCCTGATCGCGCAGCCCGACGTCGTATTCGCCGACGAGCCGACGGGCAACCTCGACTCCCGCTCCGGCGCCGAGGTCCTGTCCTTCCTGCGCCGCTCGGTGCGCGAGCTGGGTCGCACGATCATCATGGTCACGCATGATCCGTCCGCCGCCGCCTACGCCGACCGTGCGGTCCTGATCGCCGACGGTCGCATCGCGGGCGACATCACCGACCCGACGCCGGAGTCCGCGATGGCCGGCCTCGACGCCCTGCGCACCCTCGAACCTTCCGTCGCCACTGCGCCCGGGACGGGTGCGTGATGGCCAGGTCCTTCCCCACCGCACGCCTCACCCTGGCGCAGATGCGCCGCAGCGTCGGGCGGCTCACCGCCGCTGGCGTCGCCATCCTGATCAGCACCGCGTTCGTCACCGTCACGCTGCTCGCCGGAACCGTCATCCAGGGCACCACCCACGACATGGTCGCGGCCCAGTACGCACAGGCCGATGCCGTCGTTTCCATCCCGCAGGGCTACGACGAGGGCACCTTCACGGACGCCGATGTCAAGGCCGTCGCCGACGTCGATGGTGTCGAGGCGGTACAGCCGCTCACCGGCTGGTACGGCGACCTGCGCAACGGCGGCAAGGGCGGCTACCAGCTGTTCGCTCCGGTCCCCGAGGACCCGCGGCTCTCGCCGCTCGAGCTGACCGACGGCGCCTGGCCCGCGGCCGACGACGAGGTCGCCCTGACGACGAAGGTCGCCGAGCGGCTCGAGGTCGGACTCGGTGACGAGCTGTCGGTCAAGCGCGTCATCTACCCCGAGGGCTGGTCCCAGAGCCAGGCGGAGGACCCGGCGACAGAGCTCGGCGAGCCGGAGGAGATCACCGAGAGCCTGACCGTGACCGGCCTGGCCGCCGACCCCTACGGCGCCTACACGACCTTCGGCGGTGCGGCCGCTGTCTCCGCTGCCACGCTCCAGACCTGGACCTCGGCCGAGAACTCCGAGAACTCGGTCACCGAGCTGCTCGTCGTGCTCGACGAGCCGCTGAACGGCGGAGCTGTCCCGGCCACCCTCGACCAGGCGCTCAAGGCCGCCACCAGCGGGGTCGAGGGCGTGTCCGTCCAGACCACCGAGGAGGTCGCGACCGCGAAGACCGCAGAGAAGACCGGGGGCCAGGATCTCGTCTTCCTCGTGTTCGTCATGACGTTCGCCGCCATCGCGCTGCTCATCGCGGCCATGGTCATCACCAACACGTTCCAGGTGCTCATCGCCCAGCGGACCCGCGCCCTCGCGCTGCTGCGCTGCATCGGCGCGGGGACCGCGCAGCTCTACCGCAGCGTCCTGCTCGAGGCCGCGATCCTCGGCGCCGTCGCCTCCGCGGTCGGCATCCTCACGGGTGCGCTGCTCGCCCAGGCCGCGCTGCTCGTGGCACCGAGCTTCGACCTCGGCGTGCCGCTCCCCGCGATGATCGCGCTGACCTGGCAGTCGATCGTGCTGCCGCTCGTCGTCGGCACGATCGTGACCGTCCTGGCCGCGCTCGCCCCGGCCCGCTCGGCGACCCGCGTCGCACCCCTGGCCGCACTGCGGCCGTCCGACACCCCGACGCTCCGCGCCCGGTCGGGGCGGACCCGCCTGGTCGTCTCGCTCCTCGCCCTCGTCGGCGGGTTCGCACTGCTCGGCCTCGGCGTCTTCCTCGGGATGGAGGGAGCACCACAGTTCGGCCTCATCGCGGCCGTGGGCGGCGGTGCCGTCGCGTTCTTCGGCGTCGTGCTGAGCGCGGTGCTCTGGCTGCCCCGCGTCGCGGCCGGCCTGGGCGCCCTGGTGGCCCGCACCGGTCCCGCCTCCCGCCTGGCCGTCGCCAACACGCTGCGCAACCCCCGCCGCACCGCGGCGACCTCCACCGCGCTGCTCATCGGCGTCACCCTCGTCACCATGATGTCCACCGGCGCGGCCAGCGCCCGCATGTCCGCCGAGAACCTCCTCGACGAGACCTACCCCTACGACGTGAGCGTGTCGTCGTCCTCGCCCGAGTACGTCGAGGACCTCCGCGACGCCGTCGCCGGGACCGACGGTGTCGGGGCCACCGTCCTGGTGACGAACGGCTCGGTCACGCTCGGCGGCGAACCGGACACGAGCGTCGTGGGCGCAGATCCCCAGGACCTCGCCGCCGTGGTGAACGTGTCCGAGGAGGCGAAGCGCCTCACCGAGGGCTCGATCCTCCTGACCCAGGAGACGGCCGACACCATGTCCGTCGGTGCGGGCGACCAGGTCACCCTCTCGGGCGGGAACGGCTCGGCCGACCTGGACGTCGTCATCACGAGTGCGGACCCGCTCAACCGGGTCGTCACCACCACCGACCTCGACCGCGTGGCCGACGAGGAGACATGGACCGATATCTGGGCCAAGATCTCGGGCGGCGACGTCACGACGGTGCTGGGCGACGTCCAGGACGCCGCCGCGCAGGTCGACGGCGAGGCCTTCGTCATGGGTCCGGCCGCGGAGGCCGCGCAGTTCGGCCAGGTGGTGGACGTCATCCTCGGCATCGTGGTGGGCCTGCTCGCCGTCGCCGTCGTGATAGCCCTGATCGGCGTGACCAACACGCTGTCCCTGTCGGTGATCGAGCGCACCCGGGAGTCCGCGACCCTGCGGGCCATCGGCCTGAGCAAGGAACAGCTGCGCGGCATGCTCGCCGTCGAGGGCGCCCTCATCGCCGGCGTCGGCGCGATCCTCGGCATCGTGCTCGGGCTCATCTTCGGCTGGGCCGGCGCAGCGACCGCGCTGTCCCTCATGGGCGACGTCCGCTACGCCGTCCCGTGGACCGACATCGCAGCGGTCGTGGTCATCGCGCTCGTCGCCGGGCTCCTGGCCTCGGTGCTCCCCGCACGGGCCGCCGCCCGCACCTCACCCGTGGCGGCGCTCGGGGTGGAATGACGACCACCCGCCGCTGACCCGGCGCCCGTGCACCGCTGGCCGGTGCACGGGCGCCGTCGTGCGGGCGCCGTCGTGCGGGCGCCGTCGTGCGGGCGCCGGCCCGCGCCGGTCGGCCTAGGTGGCCTAGGTGGCCTAGGTGGCCGGGTCGTTGCTCCGGTCGCCGCGTGCCCGTGGCAGCGCCGTCCGCGACGACATCGCCACGAGCGCCATCGACAGCGCGGCCGCCACCGCCCCGAAGCCGAACATCTCACCGTAGGACCAGGTGCTGTGCAGCCACGCCAGCACCATCGGCGCGAAGAAGCCCAGATAGGTCAGGGAGTAGAAGACGGCGGTCAGACCGGCGAGCTGTCCGGGGCCCGCGATGCGCGCGACCTCGCTGAGCCCGGCCACGAGGCCGAGCCCGTACCCGATCCCCAGCACCACGCCGGCGACCACACCGAGCGGCAGCGACGGCGTGACCGAGGCCCAGGCCGCCAGACCCATCCCGAACGCGACGATGCTCAGCGCCACGACCGACGCGCGGGCCGATGCCGGGGTGTCGATGCGCCGGGCCAGAACCTGGATGCCGATGCCGCACCCGAGCGAGAGCACGGTCAGGATGCCGGCGAAGGCGATCGGGAGGTCACCCGCGTGGTCGGAGAGCAGCGCGGGCAGCACCGCGTAGGCGCTGCCGCCACAGCCGAACACCCAGGGCGCGAGCGGCAGGACCACCCGCAGGAACCGCGGGTGCCGGACGGCGGTGATCCGCAGGTCGTCGCGCAGCCGCGCACGGTCGCCCCGGCGCAGCACCGGGTTTGTCTCCGGCACGCGCAGCAGCCACGCGCCCGCGGCCAGGGCTCCGGCGGCGTGCACGACGTACGACAGGTGCGTGGGCCACGGGCCGAACTGCGCGAGCATCGCCGCGAAACCCGCGCCGACCAGGAACCCGACGGTCAGCGACAGCGAGCCGCGCCGCGGGCCGGCGCCCCGCTCGCCCGCCCGGGCGCTGAGCTCAGTGACCCAGGTGCTGCCGACGGCCATCGCCAGCCCGAGCGCGACCCCGCACAGCACGCGGCCGACGGCGAGCAGCAGCGGGCTCATCGGGTCGACGGCGAGCACCAGCGAACCGAGCGCCCCGATCGGCGCCGCGGGCAGCAGCAGCGGACGGCGGCCGTACCGGTCGGAGAGCGGACCGCCCAGCAGCAGCGCCGGGACGATGCCGAAGACGTAGGCGGCCAGGAGGGCATCGACCGTCACGTCGCTCATGTTGCCCTGCTCGCGGTACATCACGAGCAGAGGTGTGAACTCGTTGCCGCCCCAGGCCACGGCCAGCAGGACAGCGGCGACCGGCCACCAGGCACGCCGTGAGGTCCGGTCGGGGGCAGGGGCGCCCCCCGGCGGCTGGTGTGGCATGACCACATCCTGCGCGGCGGTTGCCCCGGTGAACAAGCCGAGGGACTGTGAGGGTGCGCACACGCACCTCCACAGTCCCTCGCACGACGACCCTGCTGACGAGCCGGGTCTACTTGCTGTCGGCCGAACCGGTCGAGGCTGCGTTCTCGGCTACGGTGCCCGTCTCGGCTTCGGCCGTCGTCCCGGCCGGCTCGCGGTCCTTGGCGTCGGCGGGGTTGGCGTCGGTCGAGTCGGCGTCGGTCGGCTTGGCGTCAGCGGACTCGTCGTCAGCGGACTCGGCGTCGCCAGGCTCGCCGTCGGTCGCCTCGCTCTCCTCGTCCACCGGCTCGCGCCCCGGCTGGTAGACCGACGGCTCGGGCTCCGGGTGCCGCCGACCCTGCACCACGACGATCACGATGCCGAGCACGATCGCGGCCCCCGACGTCCAGATGTTCGCGGGGACACCCAGCGGCGCATCGCTCGTCGGGTCGATGCGGATGGCCTCGAGCCAGCTGCGGCCGAGCCCGTACCAGATCAGGTAGAGACCGAACATGCGGCCCCAGCGCAGCCCGGGTCCTGGCGTACCGCCGTCGGCCAGCAGCGCGGCGTTACGGCGGACCACACGCCGCTCGATGGCGAGCAGCAGGGCGATCCCGATCAGGTTCCAGATCATCTCGTACAGGAACAGCGGGTGGAACAGCGTCCCGGGGTCCGCCCAGTCGGGGAACATCGGCGCGTCCTCGCGGATCTCCAGGCCCCACGGCAGCGTCGTCGGCAGGCCGAACAGCTCCTGGTTCACGTAGTTGCCCAGCCGCCCGATCGCCTGGGCGGCGAGCAGGCCGGGTGCGAGCGCGTCGGCGAACGACCCGAATCGCAGGCCGGTCTGCCGGCAGCCGATCCAGACACCGACCGCCCCACCGAGCAGCGAGCCGAACAGAGCGTTGCCGCCCTCCCAGATGCGTACCCAGGCCCACGGGTCGACGCCCGGGCCGGTGAAGTCACCGAGGTGGGTGAGCACGTGGTAGATCCGGGCGCCGACGATACCGATCGGCACCGCCCACATCGCGATGTCGAGGGCGAGCCCGGGCTCGGCTCCGCGCGCGCGGAGCCGCCGATCCGTGATGTAGGCGGCGGCGGCGATGCCTGCCAGCAGACACAGGGCGTAGGTGTGGATGGTGAGCGGGCCCAGGCTGAACTGGGACCACACCGGGTCAGGGCTGGGGATACTGGCCGGAAGCACGACCCGAAGGTACCGCGACTTACCCACATCGTGGGCATCCGGACCACCGTGGTCGGCAAAAAGTCAGGTGATCGGCAGCCCGGGCTACCGATCACCTGACGTTCTACCGACCACACACACCAGGTCCGCTCAGCGGCGGCGCTTCTCCCGGACTCGGACCGAGATCTCGATGGGGGTGCCTTCGAAGCCGAACGTCTCGCGCAGGCGGCGCTCGATGAACCGGCGGTAGCCGGCCTCAATGAAGCCCGTCGCGAAGATGACGAACCGCGGCGGCCGCGTCGAGGCCTGCGTCGCGAACAGGATCCGCGACTGCTTGCCGCCACGCAGCGGGTGCGGGTGCGCGGCCACGAGCTCACCGAGGAACGCGTTGAGCTTGCCCGTCGGGACCCGCCGGTCCCAGGAGGCGAGCGACCGCTCGATCGCGGGGACCAGGCGCTCGCTGTGCCAGCCGGTGCGCGCCGAGAGGTTGACCCGCGGCGCCCACGCGATCTGCACGAGCTCCTTCTCGATCTCGCGCTCGAGGAAGGGGCGCCGGTCCTCGTCCATGAGGTCCCACTTGTTGTACGCGATGACGAGCGCCCGGCCGGCGTCCACGACCTGCTGGATCACCCGGATGTCCTGCTCGGTCAGCGGGTTCGACGCGTCCACGAGGACCACGCCGATCTCCGCCTTGTCGATTGCGGCCGCGGTGCGCAACGACGCGTAGAAGTCAGCGCCCTTGGTCTGGTGCACCCGGCGGCGGATGCCGGCGGTGTCCACGAACCAGTACGGGATGCCGCGCAGCTCGATGAGCTCGTCGACCGGGTCGCGCGTGGTGCCGGCGACCTCGTCGACGACGACGCGCTCCGCCCCGGCGATCTTGTTCAGCAGCGAGGACTTGCCGACGTTCGGCCGCCCGACGAGTGCCACCCGGCGCGGGCCGGCGGGCCGCAGCACGCCGTGCTCCGACGTGGTGGGCAGGGCCTTCACCGCGGCGTCGAGCAGGTCGCCCGTGCCACGACCGTGCAGGGCGGAGACCGGGTGCGGCTCCCCCAGACCGAGCGCCCACAGGTAGGTGGCGTCCGCCTCGCCCGAGGCGCCGTCCACCTTGTTGGCGCACAGCACGACCGGCTTGCCGGAGCGGCGCAGCAGCTCGACGACCCGCTCGTCGGTGGCGGTGGCGCCCACGGCGGCGTCGACCACGAACACGACCGCGTCGGCGAGGGAGATCGCGACCTCTGCCTGCTCGGCCACCTTCGACTCGATGCCGGCGACGTCGACCTCCCAGCCGCCCGTGTCGACGAGCGTGAACCGGCGGCCGGCCCACTCGGCCGGGTAGGACACCCGGTCCCGCGTCACGCCCGGCTTGTCGGCCACGACGGCCTCACGGCGGCCGAGGATCCGGTTGACCAGGGTCGACTTGCCGACGTTCGGCCGCCCGACGACAGCCAGCACGGGCAGCGCCGCCTCGGCCTCCGCCTGCTCGTCGCTCCACTCGGAGTCGAGCAGCACCTGGTCCGACTCGTCGAGCTCGAACTCCTCGAGGCCGACGCGCAGCGCGCGCTCGCGCGCGATCTCGTCCTCGGTCTGGGCGAGGTCGGGTGCTACCGGGGCGGCAGCGTCCAGGGCAGCATCATCTCGGGCCGCGGCGTCCAGCGCAGCAGCCTCCGATGCAGAGGAGTCGTGGGTCATGCCCCCATTGTCGCAGGCCTGGCGCGCTGAGGTCGCCTCGTGGCCGTATGACCTGTGTCGCTCCGGCCGGCCTCGGACCGTCAGGCCCTGCTGGTCGCCGCCTCTGCCTGCGTGACGACGGCGAGGACGGCGTCGATCGTCTGCTCGAAGTCGAGGTCGCTGGAGTCGACGGTCGCCACGCCGTCGGCAGCGACGTGGAACTGCGTGACCTTCGCGTCGTCCTGGTCGCGGCGCAGCACCTGGTCGCGCGTGGCGTCGACCGCGGTGGCGTCGGCGGCACCGTGCACCTCCAGCGACCGACGGCGCAGGCGCGCCTCCTCGGACGCGGTGAGCAGCACCCGGGCGTCGGCGTCGGGCGCGACGACCGTGGTGATGTCGCGGCCCTCCGCCACGATCCCGCGGCCGCCCGAGTGCACGGCCCGGACCGGGCTGGACTCCTGCTCGATGATCTCGCGCTGGAGCCGCTTGAGCTCGGAGCGGACCTCGAGGTTGGATGCCACCTTCGACACGGCGACCGTGACCTCGGTCGAGCGGATCGCCGCGGCGATGTCCCTGCCGTCCAGCTCCACGCCCGGTGCGGCCGGGTCCAGGCCCATGACCAGCGGCATCGCGCGGACCGCCGTCGCGACCGACGCGGCGTCGTCCAGGTCCGCCGTCTGCATGCTCCACACGGTGGCCGCCCGGTACATGGCACCCGTGTCGAGGTAGGCCAGGCCGAGCCGCGCCGCGACCGCCTTCGACACGCTCGACTTGCCGGACCCGGACGGCCCGTCAATCGCGACAACAACAGGGCTGGTCACAGTCCCGCTCACTTTCCGTTGAGTGCTGGGTATTTGCGGTCAGAGTGCGTCTCAGGGCGCAAATACCCAGCACTCAGCGGTCGAGGTTACAGGTCTACCGCACCCATGAGGGTGCCCAGTTCCGTGCGACCCAGGACTCTGGTGCGGCCCGACTTCAGGTCGCCCAGCGGGACCGGGCCGATCCGGGTCCGCACGAGGCGCGTGACCGGGTGCCCGACCGCTTCGAACATCCGGCGCACGATCCTGTTGCGGCCCTCGTGCAGCACGATCTCCAGCATCGCGAAACCGTCGATCTGCTGGACCACGTGCACCGCGTCCATCTTCGCGATGCCGTCGTCGAGCTCGACGCCCTTCAGCAGCTGCTTGCCGACGCGCGGGAAGATCTCACCCTCGACGGTCACCAGGTACGTCTTGGCGATCTCGTACTTGGGGTGGGACAGGCGGTTGGCGAGCTCACCGTCGTTCGTCAGGAGCAGCAGGCCCTCGCTGTCGGCGTCGAGCCGCCCCACGTGGAAGAGACGCTCCTCACGGTTCTTGATGAGGTCAGCGACGGTCGGGCGCCCCTTGGGGTCGTCCATGGTCGAGACCACGCCCAGCGGCTTGTTCAGCGCGATGGTCACCTTGGCCTGGTCCAGCTGGATCCGCAGCCCGTCCACGTGCACGACGGCGGTGGCCGGGTCGATCCGCACCCCGAGCTCCGTGACGACCTGGCCGTCGACCTCGACGTGCCCCTTCGCGATGAGCTCCTCGCTCGCCCGGCGAGAGCCCAGGCCGGCCTGGGCGAGCACCTTCTGCAGCCGCACGCCGCCCTCGACGTGGACGTCGCGGCCCTGCTCCGCGGGCTGCGCGGGCTTGCGGCGCGGCGCGTTGGCCTGGGCGCGGCTCTTGGCCGAGCTACCGCCCCGGAAGTTCTTGCCGCCCTTGCCGGAATGGTCGGGTCGGCGCGGCTGCTGGCCACCACTGGATTCGCGGCGGCTCCCGCCGCGGCGTTCGTTGCTCATGATTCATCTCTCGGTGAGTCGGGAAGGGCGCTGCGGACCTGCCTGCGGGTCCGTGCTCGGACCCGGTGCTCGGGCCCGGAACCGGACTAGGAGTCCAGCCCGTCGAGGCCGTCGATCATGTCGAGGTCCGGCAGGTGCGGCGCCAGCGGAGGCAGCTCGTCGAGCGACGAGAAGTCCATCCGCTCCAAGAAGTATCCCGTGGTTCCGAACAGAACCGCACCCGAGCTCGGGTCCTGGCCGATCTCGGCGATCAGCCCGCGGGTCAGCAACGTCCGCACGACGCCGTCGACGTTCACCCCGCGCACCGCGCTGACCTGGCCACGCGTCACCGGCTGACGGTAGGCGACCACGGCGAGCGTCTCCAGTGCGGCCTGGCTCAGCTTCGACGACTGCCCGTCCAGCACGAAGCGTCCAACGGGGTCCGCGTGCGCCGCCGACGAGTAGATGCGCCACCCGTCCACGGTCCGGCGCAGCTCGAAGCCGCGCGGCCGGGACCCGAGGTGGCCCGCGTACTCGTCGGCCAGCTCGTGCAGGATGTCGTCCGTCTCGTCCTGGGTGAGGTTCAGGGACGCGGCGATGCGGTCCGCGCCGACCGGGGCGTCGGCCACCATCAGGACCGCCTCGACCGCCGCGTGCGCGCCGCCGGGCAGCGTGTGCACGTCGACGAGAGCCGGCTCGTCCTGCCTCGGGGCCTCGGCCGGGATGGCCACCTGCACGGCCTCGGGGGCCTGTTCTTCGACGGTCATGCTGTCGCCTCCGTTCCGGGCTCCGTGGTCTCTGCCGGTTCCTGCTCGACCGGCTCCTGCTCTGCCGGCACCTGCTCGACCGGCTCCTGCTCGGCTGGCACCTGCAGGACCGGGTCGCCCTCGTCGAACTCGCTCGGCCCGGCCTGGGGGTCGAGGTACTTCACGCCGTCGTCCGGCCCTGCGGTCCACCGCACGGTCAGCTCGCCCAGCGGGCTGACCTGCTCAAAGCTGACGAGAGAGTCGCGGAACAGCTCCAGGAGCGCCAGGAACCGGGCGACCGTCACGAGGCGTTCGGACCCCGCCGTCAGCGACCGGAACGTCACCGACTGCTCAACCCGCAGGCGCCGCACGATGACGCCCGCCTCCTCACGCACGCTCACCGCGGAGCCGTGCAGGTGGGCCAGGCCCACCACGGGCGGCGGCTTGGGGGCCAGCACCCGGGCGGCCAGCTCGGCGAGCTGCTCCCCCGTCGTGTCCCAGACCAGCTCGGGCAGGATCGCGGCGAGGTGCGGTTCGAGCGGCGTCAGGCGCGGCACCCGGCGGCCGGCAGACGCCATCTGGTCGGCGATGACCTTCGAGACCTCCTTGTACGCCCGGTACTGCAGGAGCCGGGCGAACAGCAGGTCGCGCGCCTCCAGCAGCTCCAGGTCCTCGGCGTCCTCGTCGATGACGCCGGGCAGCAGCCGTGCGGCCTTGAGGTCGAGCAAGGTCGCGGCGATCACGAGGAACTCGCTGGCGACGCCGAGGTCCCAGGACGCGTGCTCCTCGCCGCGCGCGGCCGCCTCCCGGGAGGCCCGCTCCGCCTCGCGGATGTGCGCGACGAACTCGTCGGTCACTACCGCGAGCGCCACCTCGGTGACGTCCATCTTGTGCTTCGCGATCAGCGACAGGAGCAGGTCGAACGGGCCCTCGAAGTTGTGCAGGTGGACCTGGAAGGTCCGGGACGCGCGGCGCTCGCCGACGGGAGGCGCGTCGGGACCGGGTACGTCCGGCGCCGCCTCCAGGACGTCAGGCTCTACGGGCACCTCCGCGTCAGGCTCTATCGTCTGCTGCCCGACGCTGCGGTTCTGCTCCGTCCGGGAGCCTCGTTCCTCGACTCCCACACTCCGCGCCACCTCCGCGTCAGGCAGCGTCGCCACGGGCCACGAGCTCCCGGGCGAGCTGACGGTACGCAGCGGCACCCGGGTGTCCCGGCGCGTACGCGGTGATGGGCTCCGCGGCGACCGTGGCGTCGGGGAACTTCACCGTGCGCCCGATGATCGAGTGCAGCAGCGTGTCGCCGAAGGCCTCGTGCACCCGGGCCACGACCTCCCGGGAGTGGAGGGTGCGCGAGTCGTACATGGTCGGGAGGATACCGTCGATCTCCAGGGCCGGGTTGAGGCGGTCCCGGACCTTCTCGATGGTCTCCACCAGCAGCGCGACACCGCGCAGGGCGAAGAACTCGCACTCCAGCGGGATCAGCACACCGTGCGCGGCGGTCAGGGCGTTCACCGTGAGCAGCCCGAGGCTCGGCTGGCAGTCGATGAGGATCACGTCGTAGTCGTCGATCACCGGGCGCAGCGCACGGGCGAGCACGGACTCGCGGGCCACCTCGCCCACGAGCTGCACCTCTGCCGCCGACAGGTCGATGTTCGCGGGCAGCACGTCGAGGTTCTCGATGCCGGACGAGATGAGCACGTCGTGGATGTCGACGTTCCGCTCCATGAGCAGGTTGTAGATGGTGAGGTCGAGCTCGTGCGGGTTGACCCCGATGCCGACAGACGCCGCGCCCTGCGGGTCGAAGTCCACGAGGAGCACCTTGCGGCCGTACTCCGCCAGACAGGCGCCGAGGTTGATCGTGGTGGTGGTCTTGCCGACCCCGCCCTTCTGGTTGCACATCGCGATGATGCGCGCCGGGCCGTGGCTCGTCAGCGGCGCCGGCTCGGGCAGGTCCGGCATGGCGCGCCCGACGACGTCGCGCACGGTCTCCGAGTCCGTGGGTGCGCCGACAACCGTCTTGCCGAGAAGCATGTCGGTCATCGTGTTCGCTCCCTCCTGGCTGGGTGCCTCGCTCACGACCGCCACGCTATACCAGGGTGTGGGCACCACCGGGGTCGCGGCCTCGGCGTGGCGTCCTTCGGCAGTCCGGCTCCCGGACCGTCCCCGCGCGGTCCGCGGACCGTCCCCGGGCCGTCCGCGGCCCGTGGCGCCGGCTACCGCGCCCGCGGGTGGGCCGCGGCGTAGACCTCGCGCAGCGCGTCCGGCGTCACCATCGTGTAGATCTGCGTGGTCGTGACCGACGCGTGCCCCAGCAGCTCCTGGACCACGCGCACGTCCGCCCCGCCGGACAGCAGGTGGGTGGCGAACGAGTGCCGCAGGGTGTGCGGCGAGACGTGCTCCGTGAGGCCCGCACGCGCCGCGGCGGCCTGCAGGGCGGCCCAGGCGGTCTGCCGGGACATGCGGGCACCGCGCGTGTTGAGGAACAAGGCGGGCGTGCCGCGGCCCACGGCGGCCAGCGCAGGCCGCGCCCGGACCACGTAGGCCTCGAGCGCGTCGCGCGCGAACGAGCCGACGGGCACCGCCCGCTCCCGCGAGCCCTTGCCGAAGAGCCGCACGGCGGTGCTGTCGCTCACCCCGTCGACGTCCAGCCCCACGATCTCGGAGATCCGCGCACCGGTGGCGTACAGCAGCTCGAGCAGCGCGCGGTCGCGCAGCGGCAGCGGCCCCTCGCCCGCGCCGGCGGCGTCCAGCAGGGCGCCGACGTCGTCGACGGACAGCGCGTGCGGCAGGCGCCGCAGCTGGGTGGGTGCCCGCACCTCGGCGGACGGGTCGTCCACCGCGAGCCCCTCGGCCTGCGCGAACCGGTGCCAGCCCCGCACGGCGGCCAGGGCACGTGCGGTGGACGACGGCGACAGCGGGCGGCCGCCGTCCGACCCCTGCCGCACTGCCTCGACGAACCCCGTGACGTCGGACTCCGTGACCCCGGACAGGCCGGGCCGGCCGGCCACCGCGAGGTACCCGACGTACCGCGCGAGGTCGCGGCGGTAGGCGGCGACGGTGTTGGCCGAGAGGCCGCGTTCCACGCTCAGGTGCGCGAGGTAGTCCCGCAGGGCGCTCTCGAGCCGGGCGTCCGGGGGCGCGGCGTCCAGGGGCACGGCGTCCGGAGAGGCGGCGCCCTGGGATGCGGCGCCCTGGGATGCGGCGAGCTGGGTCTGACGGTGCGACTGCAGGTGGGCCGGGGCGGTGGACACCGCCCCATCATGCCGAGCGTGACCCGCCCGGACGGGCGGGCCACGCCGGACGACCGCTACGCGCGGTAGTTCACCCCGGTCACGACGGAACCGCAGGCTCAGGACGGATTGATACCGAACAGCTCCGCGCGCGAGCGGATCACCTGCGCGCGGGCGAGACGCGGCTTGTCGCTGCCGTCGCGGATGACGGAGCCCGCCGCCTCGAACTCGGCGAAGAAGTCGACGGCCCAGGCCACGTCGGACGAGGTCGGCGCGAAGGACTCGTTGATGACCGCCGACTGCTCGAAGTCCAGGCAGAGCTTGCCGGTCATGCCAAGGTTGACGGCGTCGGCGGACTGCTCGCGCAGCAGGGCGTGCGACGAGCCCACGGTGGGGCCGTCGACCGGGCCCGGCAGGCCGCCGATGCGGCTGGCGACGACGAGCCGCGTGCGCGGGTACGCCATCGCCATGGGCTCGTTCGCCGCGCCGGTGTCGCGGCGGTAGTCGCCCGAGCCGAACGCGAGGCGGAACGCGCCGCGCGCACGGGCGATGTTGACGGCCTCCTCGATGCCGAGGGCCGACTCCACGAGCGGGATCACGGGCACGTCGCCGCCGAGCCGCTGCGCGGTGTCGATGACGTCGTCGGCGCTCTCCGTCTTGGCCAGCATGACCCCGTTGAGGCCCTTGAGCCCCCGCAGGTGGGCGACGTCGTCGGCCCACGAGGACGCCTGGCGGTCGTTGATCCGGACCCAGGCGCTGCCGCCGTTCTTGATCCACCGGATGACGTTCTCGCGCGCCTCGTCCTTCAACGAGTCGTCGATGGCGTCCTCGCAGTCGAGGATCACCTGGTCCGCGCGGGAGAGCTGCGCCTTGTCGAAGAGCTCGCTCCGCATCGCGGACAGCAGGAGCCAGGCACGTGCGTAGTCGGGGGCCACGCGGGACTTCTCGCGGGCCGCCCGACGCGGAGCCAGGTCACCCTCCGGGACGACGGCGGACGCCGTAGGCAGGCCCGCCGCGTAGCGTCCGGACTGCTCGGCGGGTTCGGTGGTTCGGTCGGCTGGGGTCTCGGTCACGCCCTCAGCCTAGGCCTGTCCTCCGGACCGGCCGAATCATGACCGGGCAGATACCAGCCTCAGAACTACCCGGTTCAGAACAGGATCAGAACGGGAGGAAGACGTCCACGGCCACGGCGACGAAGAGCAGCGACAGGTACGTGATCGACGCGTGGAAAACCTTCATGGCGCCCAGCTTGCCCTTGGCGCTGCCCTGCGCCCGGCGCAGCATGGCGATCGTGGACCAGAGGAACCACGCGCCCAGCGCGGCGGCCGCCGCCGTGTACACCCACGACATGCCGGCGAGGGGCGTGAGGAGCAGCGAGCAGGCGATCATCGCGAGCGTGTAGCCCACCATCTCGGCGGCGACGCGCTTGTCGTCGCTGACCACCGGCAGCATCGGGACCTTCGCGTTGGCGTAGTCCTTCTTGAACTTGATCGAGAGCGGCCAGTAGTGCGGCGGCGTCCAGAAGAAGATGATGCCGAACAGGGCGAGCGCCGCCCAGCTCAGCTCGCCCGTCACGGCGGCCCAGCCGATGAAGACCGGGAAGCAGCCCGCGATGCCGCCCCAGACGATGTTCTGCGGGGTGCGGCGCTTGAGGATCATCGTGTAGCCGACGACGTAGATGGCGATGGCGGCGAGCGCGAGCCACATCGCCGCCCAGTTCACGACCGCCGCGAACCACACGAGCGACAGCAGGCCGAGGATCGAGGCGAACACCAGGCCGGCGGCCGGGGTGATCTCCCCCGTCGCCATCGGACGCTTCTTGGTCCGGTTCATGACCTGGTCGATGTCGCGGTCCCACCACATGTTGAACGCGTTGGCGCTGCCCGCGGCGCCCGCCCCGCCGATCAGGGTGGCGAGGATCAGCCAGAAGTTCGGGAGACCGTCGGCCGCCAGGATCATCGTGGGCACCGTCGTGATGAGCAGCAGCTCGATGACGCGGGGCTTGGTCAGTGCGACGTAGGCGCCGGCCCGGCGGAGGAACCAGCCACCGGGGCGCTGTCCGTCGTCGGCGCCGGCGTCCTGGGGGTTGTGGTTCTGGGGACGCGCGGTCTGGCCGGTCGTCGTGTGGCTCGTTCTCACGCGCGTCGCAGTTCCGTTCGGGAGAGTCCTGAGGTCAGAATCACGCCTGGTAGGTCCTCATACCGGTCAGGCGCGTGCTCATCGTACGTCTCGGCGCGACGCCGCCGCACACCGCATTCCCACGACGACGTGTGAGATTTGTCCTGGCTCGTCGGTCGGACAGAGCGTGGACAGCCCTGCGCGAGGTCTGGTGTGCGCGTATAGGGTTGATTTCGCAATCGAACGAAGGGCGGCCGGCATCCCGCCGCCGCCGCACGCACGCTGCGCGGCTCTCCGGCCCGTCCGGGGGTCGACGGCGGAGAGAAAGAGGACTCGTGAACGCTTTCGACCCCGTGCTGAAGCCCCTGGAGTGGTCGGAGCTCGACGAGCGAGCGGTCAAGGCCATCAAGGCACTGGCTGCGGACGCCGTCGAGAAGGTGGGCAACGGACACCCCGGAACCGCGATCTCGCTCGCGCCGGCCGCGTACCTTCTCTTCCAGAAGGCCATGCGCCACGACCCGTCGGACCCCGAGTGGCTGGGCCGCGACCGGTTCGTGCTGAGCGCCGGCCACTCCTCGCTGACCATCTACCTGCAGCTCTTCCTCGCCGGCTACGGCCTCGAGATGGACGACCTCGCGGGTCTGCGGACCTGGGGCTCCAAGACCCCTGGCCACCCGGAGTACCGCCACACCACCGGCGTCGAGATCACGACCGGCCCGCTGGGCCAGGGTCTCGCCTCCGCCGTCGGCATGGCGATGGCCTCGCGCCGCGAGCGCGGCCTGCTCGACCCGGCCGCCGCCCCGGGCGAGTCGCCGTTCGACCACCACGTGTACGTCATCGCGTCCGACGGCGACCTGCAGGAGGGCGTGACCTCCGAGGCCTCCTCGCTCGCGGGCCACCAGCAGCTCGGCAACCTGATCCTGATCTGGGACGACAACAAGATCTCGATCGAGGACGACACCAACATCGCGTTCACGGAGGACGTGCTGAAGCGCTACGAGGCCTACGGCTGGCACACCCAGCGCGTGGACTGGACCTCGGGCGACGCCGGCTACGCCGAGGACACCGACACGCTGGCCGCGGCGCTCGACGCCGCCAAGGCGGAGACCGGCAAGCCGTCGATCATCGCGCTGCGCACGATCATCGGCTGGCCGGCTCCCACGAAGCAGAACACGGGCGGCATCCACGGCTCGGCCATGGGCACCGAAGAGGTCAAGGGCCTCAAGTCCGCGCTCGGCCTCGACCCCGAGGCGACGTTCGCCATCGCCCCCGAGGTGCTGTCCTACACGCGGTCCGTCGCGAAGCGCCAGGGCGACAAGCGCCAGGCCTGGGAGTCCGCCTTCGCCGCGTGGAAGGACGCCAACCCGCAGCAGGCGGCGCTCCTGGAGCGGCTGCGCGCCCACGAGCTGCCCGAGGGCTGGACCGGCTCCCTGCCGGAGTTCGAGGCGAGCGAGAAGGGCGTGGCGACCCGTGCGGCGTCGGGCAAGGTGCTGAGCGCCCTCGCGGACGTGCTGCCCGAGCTGTGGGGCGGCTCGGCCGACCTGGCCGGCTCCAACAACACGACGATGGACGGCGTGCCGTCCTTCGTGCCGACCGAGCACGCGACCAAGAAGTTCCCGGGCGACCCGTACGGCCGCACGCTGCACTTCGGCATCCGCGAGCACGGCATGGGCTCGATCCTCAACGGGATCGTGCTGCACGGTCTGACCCGTCCCTACGGCGGGACCTTCCTGCAGTTCGCCGACTACATGCGCGCCTCGGTCCGCCTGGCGTCGCTGATGGGCATCCCCACGACGTTCGTCTGGACGCACGACTCGATCGGGCTCGGCGAGGACGGCCCGACCCACCAGCCGGTGGAGCACCTCGCGTCGCTGCGGGCCATCCCGAACCTCGACGTCGTCCGCCCGGCGGACGCGAACGAGACCGCCTGGGCCTGGCGCGGCATCCTCGAGAACCGTGACAACCCGGCCGGCCTCGTGCTGACCCGCCAGAACGTGCCCACCTACCCGCGCGGCACCGACGGCTTCGCCGCCGCCGAGGGCACGCTCAAGGGCGGCTACACCCTGCTGGACACCGAGGGCACGCCCGACGTCGTCCTCGTGGGCACCGGCTCCGAGGTGCAGCTCGCCGTCGAGGCGCGCAAGCTCCTCGCCGCCGACGGCGTGCGGGCCCGCGTGGTCTCCATGCCCTCGCTCGAGTGGTTCAACAAGCAGGACGGCGCCTACCGCGAGTCGGTCATCCCGTCCGGTGTGAAGGCACGCGTCTCGGTCGAGGCGGGCGTGGCGCAGGGCTGGCGCGAGGTGGTCGGCGACGCCGGCCGCATCGTCTCGCTCGAGCACTACGGCGCGTCGGCCGACTACAAGACGCTCTACGCCGAGTACGGCATCACGGCCGAGGCGGTCGCCCAGGCCGCCAAGGAGTCGATCGAGGCGGCGTCCTGAAGCCGCTGAAGAAGCACACGGACACGAGAGGAAGGGCATGATGACCGACAGCACGAACGTCACCACAGGCGAGAACGTCAGTCCCACCCAGCGGCTGTCCGAGGCGGGTGTCGCCATCTGGCTGGACGACCTGTCCCGCGAGCGCCTGCGCACCGGCAACCTCGCCGAGCTCATCAGCACCCGGAACATCGTCGGGGTCACGACCAACCCGACGATCTTCGCCGCCGCGCTCGCCCAGGGCGACGCGTACGACGGCACGCTGGCCGAGCTGGCCGGGCCGCCGAACGGCGGGGACGTCGAGGCCGCGGTGGAGCGCATCACCACGGACGACGTCCGCGACGCCGCAGACCTGCTGCGGCCCGTCTACGACTCCACCGCCGCGGTGGACGGCCGCGTGTCCATCGAGGTGGACCCGCGTCTGGCCCGCGACACGGCCGCCACGAAGGCCACCGCGGTCCGCCTCTGGGAGACGGTCGACCGGCCGAACGTGATGATCAAGATCCCCGCCACCGTCGAGGGTCTGACCGCGATCACGTCCACCCTCGCCAAGGGCATCAGCGTGAACGTGACGCTGATCTTCTCGCTCTCACGCTACCGGGAGGTGATGGACGCCTTCCTGACCGGCCTGGAGCAGGCCAAGGAGGCCGGCCACGACCTGTCCGTGATCGGCTCGGTGGCGTCCTTCTTCGTGTCCCGCGTGGACGCGGAGGTCGACAAGCGCCTCAAGGCGATCGGCACGGACGAGGCGCTCGCGCTGCGTGGCCAGGCCGCCATCGCGAACGCTCGGCTGGCCTACGCGGCCTACGAGGAGGCCTTCGCGTCCGAACGGTGGGCTGCGCTCCAGGCCGCCGGTGCCCAGCCGCAGCGCCCGCTGTGGGCCTCCACCGGCGTGAAGGACCCGAGCTACCGCGACACGATGTACGTGGACGAGCTCGTGGTGGCCGGCGTGGTCAACACGATGCCCGAGAAGACGCTCGAGGCGTTCGCCGACCACGGCATCGTGCTCGCCGACACCGTGACCGGTTCGGGTGAGCAGGCCGCGGCGGTCATCGCGGCCGTCGAGGCGCAGGGCATCTCCATGGACGAGGTGACGGCACAGCTGGAGGACGAGGGCGTGACGAAGTTCGAGGTCAGCTGGGACGAGCTCCTGACGACCACCAAGACCGGGCTCGACGAGGCCGGCGCCCGGTGAGGCCGGCCAAGATCGCGCAGGGGGTCAATCCCCTGCGCGACCCTCTCGACCTGCGCCTGCCGCGCATCGCGGGGCCCAGCGGCCTGGTGATCTTCGGCGTGACGGGTGACCTGTCGCGCAAGAAGCTCATGCCGGCGGTCTACGACCTCGCCAACCGTGGTCTGCTCCCGCCCGGCTTCGCCCTGACGGGCTTCGCCCGGCGCGAGTGGGCGGACCAGGACTTCGCGCAGGTGGTGCACGACGCCGTGAAGGAGTACGCCCGCACTCCCTTCCGGGAGGCGACGTGGCGCCAGCTCGCCGAGGGCATCCGGTTCGTGCAGGGCTCGTTCGACGACGACGCCGCGTTCGATCGTCTCCGCCAGACCGTCGAGACGCTCGACAAGGAGCGCGGCACGGGCGGCAACCACGCGTTCTACCTGTCGGTCCCGCCGTCAGCGTTCCCCGTGGTGTGCCGGCAGCTCGCCGAGCACGGTCTGTCGCGTCCTGACAACGACGCGGACGGCGACGGCGTGGACGCGTGGCGCCGGGTGGTCATCGAGAAGCCGTTCGGCCACGACCTCGCCAGCGCCAAGGAGCTCGACGCCGTGGTGTCGGAGGTCTTCGAGCCGGAGTCGGTCTTCCGGATCGACCACTACCTCGGCAAGGAGACCGTCCAGAACCTGCTGGCGCTGCGCTTCGCGAACACGATGTTCGAGCCCATCTGGAACTCGAACTACGTGGACCACGTGCAGATCACGATGGCCGAGGACATCGGCATCGGCGGCCGTGCCGGGTACTACGACGGGATCGGCGCCGCGCGCGACGTCATCCAGAACCACCTGATCCAGCTCCTGGCGCTGGTCGCCATGGAGGAGCCGGTCAACTTCGACGCCGCCGAGCTGCGGGCGGAGAAGATCAAGGTGCTCTCGTCGGTCCGCCTGCCGGACGACCTCGACAAGCACGCGGCCCGCGGGCAGTACGAGGCCGGCTGGCAGGGTGGCGCCGAGGTGCCCGGCTTCCTCGACGAGGACGGCATCGCGAAGGACTCGGCGACGGAGACGTTCGCTGCGGTCCGGGTCGACGTCGACAACCGCCGCTGGGCGGGCGTGCCGTTCTACCTGCGCCACGGCAAGCGCCTGGGCCGCAGGGTGACGGAGGTGGCCGTGGTGTTCAAGAAGGCACCGCACCTGCCGTTCGAGTCGTCCCTGACGTCAGAGCTCGGCAGCAACGCCCTGGTCATCCGGGTGCAGCCCGACGAGGGCGTCACCATGCGGTTCGGCGCCAAGGTGCCTGGCACAGCCATGCAGGTGCGCGACGTGACCATGGACTTCGGGTACGGGCACTCGTTCACCGAGTCGTCCCCTGAGGCCTACGAGCGGCTCATCCTCGATGTGCTGCTCGGCGACCCGCCACTGTTCCCGACGCGTGAGGAGGTCGAGCTCTCCTGGAAGATCCTCGACCCGATCACGTCCTTCTGGGCGCGCAAGGGCAAGCCCGAGCCGTACGCCTCGGGCACCTGGGGTCCGCCGTCGGCCGACGCCATGATGGAGCGCGACGGCAGGACCTGGAGGCGACCCTAGTGACGCGGTTGCCGACACTGACGCCACATCGAGAAGGTGAGCACGGTCAATGATCATTGACATGCCCGATACCACGACGAACCACGTCAACAAGCGCCTCGTCCGTCTGCGCGACGAGGGTGGTGCGGTGGCCCTCGGCCGCGTGCTCACGCTCGTGGTGCTGGCCGACGAGCGTGACGTCGAGGAGTCGGTCGAGGCCGCCAACGACGCGAGCCGTGAGCACCCGTGCCGGGTCATCGTCGTCGCGCCCGCCGCGCGCGGTGCCGAGGGCCGCCTGGACGCCCAGATCCGGGTGGGCGGTGACGCCGGTGCCTCCGAGGTGGTGGTGCTGCGCGCCTTCGGTCCGCTCCTCGAGCGGACCGACACCCTGGTGATGCCGCTCCTGCTGCCCGACGCACCGATCGTGGCCTGGTGGCCGCGTGAGGCGCCGGCCGTGCCGTCGCAGGACCCGGTGGGCGCCATGGCGGCCCGCCGGATCATCGACAGCACGGTCGCGAAGAACCCGGTCGACATGCTCGGGAACCTCGCCGGGACGTACGCCCCTGGCGATACCGACCTCGCCTGGGCGCGTGTGACCCTGTGGCGGGCGCTGATCGCGGCCGCCATCGAGCAGCCGCCGTTCGAGCCGGTGCTCTCCGTGACGGTCGAGGGGCAGAAGCGGCACACGTCGCTCGACCTGCTCGCGGCCTGGCTCGGCGCGCGGCTCAAGTGCCCGGCGGAGGTGATCCGTACCAACAGCGACGACGCGATCACCCGCGTGACCCTTGACCGCAAGAGCGGCCCGATCGTGCTCGACCGGCCCGACGGCCGCACCGTCACGATCACCCAGCCGGGCAAGCCGGCTCGCCGGATCGCCCTGCCGATCCGGGCGCTCAACGAGGCCCTGATCGAGGAGCTGCGCCGGCTCGACCCGGACGAGATCTTCGAGGAGGCCCTCATCCACGGGCTGGGGCGGGTCACCGCGCGGACGGTCGCCTGATGTCGCAGTCAGCGGCAGGCACGACGCCGGGGGTGCGGCTCGTCGTCGTCCACCCCGACAAGGAGGTGCTCGCGCAGGCGGCAGCCGCACGGCTGCTCACGCGCGTGCTGGACGTGCAGTCCGTCCGCTCCCCCGTCCACGTGGTGCTCACGGGTGGCTCGGTCGGCATCGCGACGCTCGCGGCAGTGGCCGCCAGCCCGCTGGTGCCTGCCGTCGACTGGTCGGGCGTTCACGTGTGGTGGGGCGACGAGCGGTTCCTCCCGGACGGCGACCCGGACCGGAACGAGACCCAGGCGCGGGAGGCTCTGCTCGACGGCCTGGTCGCCGAGCACGGGCTGTCCGAGGCCAACGTCCACCCGATGCCGGGGCCGACGTCGGTGGCGACCGCTGAGGAGGGTGCCAAGGAGTACGCGACACTCCTCCGCGAGCACGCGGGCGAGCGGGACGGGGAGCCGGAGGGCGTCGCGGTTCCCGCGTTCGACGTCCTGCTGCTCGGTATGGGACCTGACGGGCACGTCGCCTCCCTGTTCCCCGGCCACGAAGGCCTGGCCGCGCAGGGCACGACGACGGGGGTCCACGGTTCGCCCAAGCCGCCGCCGGAGCGTGTCTCGCTCACCTTCGACGCGATCCGGTCCGCCCGCGAGGTGTGGATCGTCGCGGCGGGCGCCGAGAAGGCTGACCAGGTGGCGGCCGCGCTGGCCGACGGCCCGGTGGCGGAGGTGCCCGCGGCGGGCGCCGTCGGGCAGGCACGCACGCTGTGGCTGCTGGACGCGGAAGCGGCCGGCGCCACTCGCCTCTGACAGAAACGTTGAGTGCGGGATATCTGGGGGCCAACGAGTGTTGGTCCCACAGATATCCCGCACTCAACGAAAAGAAGTTAGCGTGCTACGCGTCCGCCGCGGCGGGTGCGCAGTGCCTCCAGCGCCTCCTCCAGGAGGGCAGCGCCGTCTTCGTCGGACCGGCGCTCCTTCACGTAGGCGAGGTGCGTCTTGTACGGCTCGTTGCGCACGGGAGACGGCGGATTGACCGGGTCCATCCCCGCAGGGAAGCCGCAACGCGGGCAGTCCCACTGCGTGGGAGCCTCCACGTCCTCCCCCACCGAGAAGGTCGGCGCCGTCTCGTGCCCGTTGGCACACCAGTAAGAAACTCGGATGCGCGGGGCTGTGTCGCCGCGCTCCGTCTCCCCGAGAGGGCCGGCGCCTACCCGGCTCCCCCGAATCGCATGACCACCTGATGCCACGTCTGTCGTCCCCTCTGTGTGTGGCCGTCAGCTGCTAGGCGCTTGGCGACCGGGTCAGCTGACCTTCTGGATGAGCCCGAGCAGGACGATCACCACTGCCCACACGAGGGCGAAGGCGATGGTGATGCGATTGAGGTTCCGCTCGGCCACGCCGGAGGAACCGGCGCCCATCGAGATACCGCCACCGAACATGTCGGACAGTCCGCCACCCTTGCCCTTGTGGAGCAGGATGAGCATGGTGAGAAAGCCGCTGGTCAGGACCAGCAGGACTTCCAGGATGATGCGGAGCGCGTCCACGGGTTCACGTCCTCGGTTGTAGGTGTGCCGGGAGTGTCCCGGCGGCGGATCGGTCAAGAGTAAGCGAGACGTACCTCACAGTGCGAACCTCCTGTTCACGGCCTCGCGGGGCCCTGAACAGGAGTCACACCAGGAACATCACGCCCGTGCGAGAGTACCCCAGAGAGGTTGCGGGACGGTCTCGGAACCGTACGTGTCAGCTGTGCGGCCCGGTTGCGGGTCGAGCCTGCCGAGACCAGCGGGGGTCTCGACAAGCTCGACCAGCGGAGGAAGCCTCAGGCCAGCGGAGGCATCTCAGGCGGTGACGTGGGACTGGTAGCGCGCGATCCTCGCGAACTCCTCCGGGTCCAGGCTCGCACCGCCCACGAGGGCGCCGTCGACGTCGGGCTGCGCCATGATCTGCGCGACGTTGCCGGACTTCACCGAGCCGCCGTACAGGACGCGCACGGCGTCGGCGACGGTCTGGTCGTACAGCTTGCCGAGGACCCCACGGATCGCACCACAGACCTCCTGCGCGTCCTCGGGGGTGGCGACCTCGCCGGTACCGATGGCCCACACGGGCTCGTAGGCGATGACGATGTTCGCCACCTGCTCGGCCGGCACGTCCGCGAGCGCCGCCTGGACCTGCGCGAGCGTGTGCGTGACCTGGTCGCCGGCCTTGCGGACGTCCAGGCCCTCGCCGACGCACAGGATCGGCGTCAGGCCGTGCGCGAAGGCAGCCCGCACCTTCTCGTTGACGAGCGCGTCGGACTCGTCGTGGTGCTCACGCCGCTCGGAGTGCCCGATCACCGCGTAGGTGCAGCCCAGCTTCGCGAGCATCGTCCCGGAGACCTCACCGGTGTACGCGCCGGACTCGTGCTTCGAGATGTCCTGAGCACCGTAGACGAGCTCCAGCTTGTCCCCGTCCACGAGCGTCTGCACCGACCGCAGGTCGGTGAACGGCGGCAGCACCGCCACCTCGACCGCGGTGTAGTCGTGCTTGGCGTCCTTCAGGGACCACGACAGCTTCTGGACCGTGCTGATCGCCTGCTGGTGATCGAGGTTCATCTTCCAGTTGCCCGCCATCAGCGGCGTGCGGGTGGTAGCCACGTGTTTTCTTCCTTCGCTTGAGGTTCTGGGAGGTACGGCAGGTCAGTCGTCAGTCGGCGAGCTCAGTCGGCGAGCACCGTGAGGCCAGGGAGCTCCTTGCCCTCCAGCAGCTCGAGGCTCGCGCCGCCACCGGTCGAGATGTGGCTGAACCCGGCCTCGTCGAAGCCGAGCGCGCGCACGGCCGCGGCCGAGTCGCCGCCGCCCACGATGGAGAACGCACCGTCCGACGTCGCGTCGATGATGCCCTGGGCGACTGCCGTGGTGCCCGCCGCGAACGCCTCGAACTCGAAGACACCCATGGGGCCGTTCCACGCGATGGTCCTGGCGTCGGCGAGCTTCTCGGCGAACAGCTTGCCGGACTCCGGGCCGATGTCGAGGCCGATGGTGCCGTCCGGGATCGAGTCGGCGGCGACGACCTGGTGGGGCGCGTCGGCCGCGAACGAGTCCGCCGCGACGATGTCGACGGGCAGTACGATCTCGACGCCGTTCTCCTCGGCCGACTCGATGTAGCCCTTGACGGTGTCGACCTGGTCGTCCTCCAGCAGCGAGCTGCCCACGGAGTGGCCCTGGGCCTTGAGGAACGTGAAGACCATGCCGCCGCCGATGAGCAGGCGGTCCGCCTTGGTCAGCAGGTTCGCGATGACGCCCAGCTTGTCCGACACCTTGGAGCCGCCGAGCACGACGGCGTAGGGACGCTCGGGGTCGCCGGTCGCCTTCGACAGCGACTCGACCTCGGACCGGACCAGGTCACCGGCAGCGGCGGGCAGCACCTGCGCGATGTCGTACACCGACGCCTGCTTGCGGTGCACGACCCCGAAGCCGTCGGAGACGAACGCGTCGGCGAGCTGTGCCAGCTCGCCCGCGAGCTCGGCCCGCTCCGCGTCGACCTTCGAGGTCTCGCGCGCGTCGAAGCGGACGTTCTCCAGGAGGGCGACCTGGCCGTCGGCCAGCGCGTCGACCGTGGACCTCGCCGACGGACCCACGAGGTCCTCGGCGAGCGGCACGTCCTGGCCCAGGAGCTCACCCAGGCGGGCCGCTACCGGCGCGAGGGAGTACTGGGGGTCCGGCGCGCCCTTGGGGCGGCCCAGGTGCGCCAGCACGACGACGCGCGCGCCGGCGTCGGTCAGCCGCTTCAGCGTGGGCAGTGCCGCACGGATGCGGCCGTCGTCGGTGATGATGCTGGCCCCGTCCTCATCGGACAAGGGCACGTTGAAGTCGGAGCGGACCAGGACGCGCTTGCCGCGCAGGTCGCCGAGGGAGTCGATGGTCTTCATAGGAGCACTCCAGGTCGAGGTACCGGCGGACAGGATCTTCGCCAGTCGGGTTCCGTCACATGACGACGTCCGCGTGCGCCGGCTGGCCGATGCGCACGCGGACGTCGAGGATCACGCTGGGAGAGAAGCCGTCAGAGCTTCTCGCCGACGAACACGGTGAGGTTGACGAGGCTGTTCGAGTAGCCCCACTCGTTGTCGTACCAGGAGACGACCTTGACCTGGTTGCCGATCACCTTGGTGAGCTTCGCGTCGTAGATGCTCTGGTGCGGGTTGGTCACGATGTCCGAGGAGACGATCTCGTCCTCCACGTACTCCAGCACGCCCTTGAGCGGGCCCTCGGCCGCGGCCTTGACCGCTGCGTTGACCTCTTCGAGCGTCACCTCGCGCGACGCCTCGAACGTGAGGTCCGTGGCCGAGCCGGTCAGGACCGGCACGCGCAGGGCGTAGCCGTCCAGCTTGCCCTTGAGCTCGGGCAGCACCAGCGCGACGGCCTTGGCGGCACCCGTCGTGGTGGGGACGATGTTCTGCGCGGCCGCACGGGCACGGCGCAGGTCCTTGTGCGGGCCGTCCTGCAGGTTCTGGTCACCCGTGTAGGCGTGGATCGTGGTCATGAGGCCACGCTCGATGCCGATCGAGTCGTTCAGCGCCTTGGCCAGCGGGGCGAGGCAGTTGGTGGTGCACGACGCGTTCGAGATGATGTGGTGCGCCGCCGGGTCGTACAGCTCGTTGTTGACGCCCATCACGAAGGTGGCGTCCTCGTTCTTGGCCGGGGCCGAGATGATGACCTTCTTGGCGCCGGCGTCGATGTGCGCCTTCGCCTTGGTGGCGTCCGTGAAGAAGCCCGTGGACTCGATGACGATGTCCGCGCCCAGCTCGCCCCAGGGGAGCTTCGAGGGCTCACGCTCGGCGAGCGCGCGGATCTTCTTGCCGTCCACGATGATGTTCTCGTCGTCGAAGTCGACGGTCTTGCCGAGGCGGCCCAGCACCGTGTCGTACTTGAGCAGGTGCGCGAGAGTCTTGTTGTCGGTCAGGTCGTTGACGCCCACGACCTCGATGTCTGCACCCGACTCGACGAGAGCCCGGTAGAAGTTCCTGCCGATACGGCCGAAGCCGTTGATGCCGACGCGGATGGTCACAATGCCCTCCTCAGGGGGCGCCGGCCGTCCCGGCGCACACGTTTCCTTGTATCTGTCGCCACTGGCGTCGATGGTCGACGGCGCAGTGCGTTGCCGGGTAGTCCGCGCGCCGCGACCTCGCGACGACCCGTACGGGAAACGCGACGGTCACGGCGTCGTCACCTGACGATTTCGAGCCTATACCCGAACCCGGCCGAACCGTGACCCGAGCCGAGACAGCGTGGAACTCAGGGTTCTGTTCGTTCTCACAAGACGGATCAGGCGGTCAAGGCTCGGGGGTCGAGGCTCGGGGTCGAGGCTCGGGGTCGAGGCTCGGGGGCCGAGGCTCAGAGGTCGAGCAGGTCGGCCGGCAGCCCGGCCTCGGTGTCGGGAATGCCCAGCTCGAGCGCGCGCTTGTCCGCCGTCGACAGCAGGCGGCGGATCCGGCCCGCCACGGCGTCCTTGGACAGCTGCGGCTCGGCCAGGCGACCCAGCTCCTCGAGCGAGGCCTGCTTGTGCGCGAGACGGAGCTCGCCCGCCTGGCGCAGGTGGTCGGGCAGCTCGTCGCCCAGGATCTCGAAGGCGCGCTGGACCCGGGCCCCCGCCGCCACCGCGGCCCGGGCGGAGCGGCGCAGGTTCGCGTCGTCGAAGTTCGCGAGGCGGTTGGCCGTCCCGCGCACCTCGCGACGCTCCCGGCGCTCCTCCCAGACCTTGAGCGTCTCCGGCGCGCCGATCCGTTCCAGCATGCGCCCGATGGAGTCGCCGTCGCGGATCACCACCCGGTCGATACCGCGCACCTCGCGGGACTTGGCTGCCACGCCCAGGCGGCGTGCGGCGCCGACCAGCGCCAGCGCGGCCTCCGGGCCGGGGCTGGTCACCTCGAGCGCCATGGACCGGCCCGGTTCCGTCAGGGAGCCGTGCGCGAGGAACGCGCCACGCCACACGGCCTCCGCCTCCTGCACGCCCGCCGACACGACCTCGGGAGCCAGCCCGCGCACGGGTCGGCCGCGTGGGTCCAGCAGGCCGGTCTGGCGGGCGAGCGACTCGCCCTCCCGCACCACCCGCACCACGAACCGCGAGCTCTTCCGCAGGCCGCCTGCCTGGACCACGATGAGCTCGCTCGTGTGCCCGTACAGGTCGTGGATGGCATGCCGCAGCCGGGTGGCCCCCGACTCCGTGTCGAGCTCCGCCTCGATCACTACCCGACCGGAGATGATGTGGAGCCCGCCCGAGAACCGCAGCGTCGCGGAGACCTCTGCCTTACGGCAGGACGTCTTCGCCACCCGCACCCGCGCGAGCTCCTCCTTGACCTGTCCCGTGAGCGCCATGGGCGTCATACTGCCATGGTCACGCGCGGACCATCCGGGTGGAATCGCGGAGGGTCGGGCGAATTGTCCCGGCGTGTCGCCAGAAAGACGCCGACGGTTGCGTCACAAGGGCCCGCGGTGCGCGGAAAAGCAGCACGTCGTGCCGCCCTCTTCCTGGCTGACGCGACGGCCGACAGGATCAGACGTCGCCGTAGATGCCCTCGAACACGTCGCGATAGGCGGCGGCCAGCCGCAGCCCGTCATGCTTGGCGGTGTCGTCGCCGCGCCGGACCTGGCGCATGATCACGCGTGCGCCCATGGACGCGGCAGCGGCCTCCAGCGCCGCGACGTCCTCCACGGCTGACGGGTCGGCCAGCACGGCGTCGATCCGCAGGCCGGGTGCGTGCTTGTGCAGGGCCTCCAGATGGTCGACGGCGGTGAGGCCCTCGGTCTCGCCGTTCTCCGCCGACAGGTTCAGCGTCACGCAGCGGCGCGCCCTGGTGGTGTGCAGGGCGTCGGCGAGCGCCGGCACGAGCAGGTGGACGAGCACCGAGGAGTACCAGGACCCCGGGCCAAGGACCACCCAGTCGGCGTCGAGCACCGCCTGCACCGCCTCCGGGGAGGCGGGCGGGTCGGCCGGGAGCAGACGGAGCTGCTCGATCCGGCCCTCGGTGACGGCTACCCGGCTCTGGCCGACCACGGTCTCCAGGGCCGGCTCGGGGTTCCCCGACGTGGCCGGGTGCCGGACGTCCGCCTCGACCACCAGCGGGACCGACGCCATGGGCAGGACGCGCCCGCGGGCGCCGAGCAGGCGGCCGACCCAGTCCAGGCCCTCCACCTCGTCACCGAGCAGCTCCCAGAGCGCCACGATCAGCAGGTTGCCCATGGCGTGGTTGTCCAGCTCGCCCGACGACGAGAAACGGTGCTGGAGCATCGCGCTCCAGGTGCGGCCCCACTCGGAGTCGTCGCAGAGGGCCGCGAGCGCCATCCGGAGGTCGCCCGGTGGCAGCACGTCGAGCTCGTCGCGCAGGCGCCCGGACGAGCCGCCGTCGTCGGCCACCGTCACGACTGCCGTCAGGCGGTCCGACATGAGTCGCAGCGCGGACAGGCTCGCGGACAGGCCGTGGCCTCCGCCCAGCGCGACCACGGACGGGTTCTTGCTCCACTCCGGCGCGGGGACGTCAGGCACTCCCGGGGCGTGCGGGATCATTCGCGGCCCAGGTCCCGTGCCGAGACGGAGACGAGCTGCCCGCGGGCGCGGAGTCGTTCGGCGATGGCTTCCGAGATGGCGACGGACCGGTGCTTTCCACCCGTGCATCCCACGGCGATGGTCACGTAACGCTTCTCCTCGTTGAGGTAGCCGGCGAGTACCGGCGCCAGGGCATCGACGTAGCGGTCGATGAACTCGACGGCTCCCGGGCGCGCGAGCACGTAGTCGCGAACCGGCTGGTCGCGACCCGTCAGGTGCCGGAGCTCGGTGATCCAGTACGGGTTGGCCAGGAACCGTACGTCCACCACGTGGTCCGCGTCCAGGGGTATGCCGTACTTGAACCCGAACGAGATGACGTTGACCCGCAGCACCTCGTTGATGTCGTGGGCTAGCCACGCCCGGATCTCCCGAGCGAGGTCGTGCACGGAGAGGTCGGAGGTGTCGACGCGCAGGTCAGCGCGCGCGGCCAGCGTGGCGACCACCGACCGCTCCTCCGCGATGCCGTCGAGGATCCGGCCGTCGCCCTGCAGGGGGTGCGGGCGGCGCACCTGCTCGAAGCGGCGTACCAGCACCTCGTCGGTCGCGTCGAGGAACAGGATCCGGTAGGCCACGCCGGCTTCCGTCATGTGCACGAGGACCTTGTCCAGCTCCGCGAAGAACTCCCGGCCGCGTACATCCACGACGACCGCGACCCGCTCGATGCTCGACCCCTTGGCCATGAGATCGACCAGGGGCACCAGCATCATCGGGGGCAGGTTGTCGACCACGTACCAGTCGAGGTCCTCCAGCACGGCCGCCGCTCGCGACCGGCCGGCGCCCGACATTCCGGTGATCACCAGGACCTGCGGCTCGCTGTGCTCGGGGCCGTGTGTCGCGGCCTCGACCTCGGCGATGCCGTCGGGTGCGGTGATGGGTGACGGCTCGGTGTTGCTCATGGACCCAAGCATGCCAGCGTCAGCCCTTGAGGGCGGCGACCACCGCCTCCGCCGTCTTGTCCCCCATGCCGCGCACGCTGGCGATCTCCTCGACGCTGGCGGCCTTGAGCCGCTTGACCGAGCCGAAGTGGGTCAGCAGCATCTTGCGGCGCGCCGGCCCGAGCCCCGGGACGTCGTCGAGCACGGAGGCGGTCATGCCCTTGCTGCGCCGCCTGCGGTGCTGCGTGATGGCGAAGCGGTGCGCCTCGTCGCGGACGCGCTGCAGCAGGTACAGGCCCTCGCTGGAGCGCTGCAGGATCACCGGGTAGTCGTCTCCCGGCACCCAGACCTCCTCCAGGCGCTTGGCCAGGCCGCAGAGCGCGACGTCGGTGATGCCGAGCTCGTCCAGCGCCTTCTTCGCTGCGGCGACCTGGGGCGGGCCGCCGTCGACCACCACGAGGCTCGGCGGGTAGGCGAACCGCGGCTTCTCCTCGGGGGCGTCCGCGGGCACCTCGCCGCCGGACAGCTCGGCTGCCATCTCGACGTCGCCGGACTTGAGGCGGTCGGCGAGGTAGCGCTTGAAGCGGCGCGTGATGACCTCGTGCATGGCCTGCGTGTCGTCGCGGGCGCCGTCGCCGTCCGACCCGCGGATGCCGAACGAGCGGTACTCGCTCTTGCGGGGCAGCCCGTCCTCGAAGACCACCATGGAGGCCGACTGGTAGGTGCCCTGCGTGTGCGAGATGTCGTAGCACTCGATCCGCAGGGGCGCCGACTCCAGGTCGAGCGCCTCCTGGATCTCCGCCAGGGCCTGGCTGCGGGTCGTCAGGTCACCGGCGCGGCGGGTGCGGTGCAGCATGAGCGCGTGCTCGGCGTTCTTGCGGACCGTGGCCGCGAGCTCCTTCTTGTCGCCCCGCTGCGGCACGCGCACGTCGACCCGGGCGCCGCGGAGGCCGGTGAGCCACGCGCCGACCTGATCCAGGTCCGGCGGCAGCACCGGCACGAGGACCTCGCGGGGCACGGCGTCCCGTGCCTCCGGACCGTCCACCTCCTCCGCCGACCCGTACACCTGCTGCAGCAGGTGCTCCACGAGCTCGCCGTCGGTGATGTCCTCGACCTTCTCGACGACCCAGCCGCGCTGGCCGCGGATGCGGCCGCCACGCACGTGGAACACCTGGACCGCCGCCTCGAGCTCGTCGCCCACCAGGGCGAACACGTCGGCGTCGGTGGCGTCGCCGAGCACCACCGCGTTCTTCTCCGTGGCCCGCCGCAGCGCCTCGATGTCGTCGCGCAGGCGGGCCGCCTGCTCGTACTCCATCTCGGCGGCCGCCTCCTGCATGCGCTTGGTCAGCCGCCGCTCGAACTTCGCGGTGTCGCCAGCCATGAAGTCGCAGAAGTCCAGGACCAGCGCCCGGTGGTCGTCGACGCTGATGCGGCCGACGCACGGCGCCGAGCACTTGTCGATGTACCCGAGCAGGCACGGACGACCCGACTGGCCCGCGCGCTTGTAGACGCCTGCCGAGCACGTGCGGATCGGGAACACGCGCAGCAGCAGGTCGAGGGTCTCCCGGATCGCCCACGCGTGCCCGTACGGGCCGAAGTAGCGGGTTCCCTTGCGCTTGGCCCCCCGCATCACCTGGGCCCGCGGGACCTCCTCCCCCAGGGTCACGGCGAGGTACGGGTACGACTTGTCGTCCCGGTACTTCACGTTGAACCGTGGGTCGTACTGCTGGATCCAGGTGAACTCGAGGGCGAGCGCCTCGACCTCCGTGCCCACGACCGTCCACTCGACGGACGCCGCCGTCGTCACCATCCGCTGGGTGCGCTCGTGCAGGTGCGCCACGTCCTGGAAGTAGTTCGCCAGACGCTGGCGAAGGTTCTTCGCCTTGCCCACGTAGATGACGCGGCCGTGCTCGTCGCGGAACCGGTAGACACCGGGCGCGGTCGGGATCTCTCCCGCCTTGGGTCGATAGGTAGCTGGATCCGCCATGCCCCCAACCTATGCGCTGCTACTGACACGCGGGACCGGCCCGGCGGCCGGTCCCGGGTCAGCCCGAGATGGTGAGGGGCGTGGGTGAGCAGTGCACCGGGAAGTTCACCGACCGCGCGATGAAGCACATCGCGTGCGCCTTGTGGTGCAGGGCCGCGACATGCTCGTCGGTGGCGAGCTCACCCGCGTCCGCCACGACCCTCGGGTGCAGCGTCACGTCGGTGAACGCGCCCTCGCCGCGGGCCTCGACCCGCATGGTTCCGGTCGCCGAGTCGCGGTACTCCCGCACGACCAGACCCGACTCCGCCGCCAGGTGCAGGAACCACAGCATGTGGCACTGGCTCAGGCTCGCGACGAACAGCTCTTCCGGGCTGTTCCGTGTCGGATCACCCCGGAAGGCCGGGTCTGACGATCCGAGCAGTGGTGGCTTGTGCGGCAGGTCGACCTCGTGGTCCCGTGAGAACGCGGCGTACGACGACGTACCCGTGTCCCCCGCGCCCGTCCACCGCACCGTCACGGCGTAGTCATGCGTGGCTCCGCTCATGGGGTCAGCGTAGCGGCTGGTGATCGGGATCACGTGGTCGGGAGCACTGCGCCGCTCAGGGCGGCGTGGCGGGCAGGAGCCCCCGCCGGTACGCCTCCCCGACGGCGGCCGCGCGGTCGCGCACCGCGAGCTTCCCGTAGACGTGCAGGAGATGCGTCTTGATGCTGGCCTCGCTGATGAACAGGCGGCGGGCCGCCTCGCGGTTGGACGCGCCGTCGGCCACCAGAGCAAGCACCTCGAGCTCGCGCGCGGTCAGGAGCGCGGGCGGCGGACGGCGCACCTGGCCCATGAGATGGCCGGCCGCCGCCGGGGCGAGGATCGACTCGCCCCGCCGCGCCGCCCGGACGGCGGCGGCCAGCTCGTCGGTGCTCGCGTCCTTGAGGAGGTAGCCCGTGGCGCCGGCCGCGACCGCCGGCAGCACGTCCGCCTCACCGTCGAAGGTGGTCAGGACCAGGACCCGGACGTCCGGTGCGCGCTCACGCAGCTCCGCCGTCGCCGCCACCCCGCCCAGCACCGGCATCCGGAGGTCCATGAGCACCACGTCGACGTCGCCGCGCACCGCCCGCGCGACGGCCTGCCGCCCGTCGGGCACCTCGCCGACCACGGTGATGCCCGGGTCGTCGGCGAACGCGCCGCGCAGCCCGTTGCGCACCACCGGATGGTCGTCGGCGATCAGGAGCCGGATCGGGTGCTCGACGGCGGAGCCCTCCTGTGCGTTCATGCGCTCCGCCGTCCGGCCGCGACCGCGGCCGCGGCGCCGGCCGGGTCGGCACCCGTCAGGTCGGCACCGGTCGGGTCGGCACCAGTCGGGGCGCTCTTGCCGATCGGAACGCTCACGCTGATGGCCGCACCCTCACCGGGAGCGCTCTCCACGACGAGGGTCCCGCCGACGCCCGCGAGCCGTTCCCGCATGGCCGTCAGGCCGAAGGTCGGTGTGGCCGCCTCCGGCGAGAAGCCCGAGCCGTCGTCCCGGACGTCGAGCAGGACGGTGTCGTCCAGGTAGCTGAGGGTCACCCCCACGCGGTTCGCGGCCGCGTGCCGGGCGACGTTGGTCAGGGACTCCTGGGCCGCACGGAAGAGCGCGACCTCCGCGGCGGGCGGCAGCGGCACGGCGTCACCGGTGACGTCGCAGGAGCAGGCCACACCGTGGTCCGCCGCCCAGCGCCGGGTCAGGTCGGCCAGCGCCTCCGGGAGCCGGGAGCTCACCAGCTCGCCCGGGTGCATGGACCGCACGGAGCGGCGCGCCTCGGCCAGCGAGTCCCGTGCCAGGTCGAGCGCCCGGTCGACGTGCGGCCGCGCCCGGTCCGGGTCGTGCCACACCCGCTGCGCGGCCTGCACCTGCGTGACGATCCCGGTCAGCCCCTGCGCCAGCGTGTCGTGGATCTCGCCCGCGAGACGACGCCGCTCGTCCGCCACGCCCGCCTCGCGCGCCCGCTCCACGAGACGGGTGTGCAGCCTCTCGTTCTCGGCGAGCGCCAGCTCCAGGCGGGTGACCGCGCGCTGCTGCTCGCGCTGCTGCTCCATGCCCCTGACCGAGAGGACGTAGCCGCCCGAGATCGCGACGGTCTGCACGATGACGATCAGGACGAGCATGCCGATCGATCGGAGCGTCGGTTGCGGGCTGATCGTCACGAGGTTGATGACGAGCGACGTGGCGAGCACCCCTGCGGTGACCGCCGACCACGAGCGTGGGTGGTGAGCCAGGTAGTAGGCGTGGAAGAAGCCCGCGATCACGAAGATCACGAAGTAGTCGTCGAGCGTCGCGAGCACCGCCGAGAGAGCCAGCAGACCGGCCAGGTAGACGACGGTCCCCACCCGGCCGCGGGCGAGCGGGTCGTGCCGGGTGTGGCCGACGAAGATCCACCCGCCGGCGAGCGCGACGAGCGCGAGCTGCACCATCCGGTCTGCCAGGCCGTAGGCCCCCGGGGCCGGGGCCGCGAGGCTGAGGACCAGGGGGACGAGCAGCAGGATCCAGGGCAGGGCCACGAGGAACGCCTCGAACCGCAGCCAGACGTCCGGCCCGTGCAGGTCGGCGCGCCACTGGCGCGCGGACCAGCGTCGGGGTGTCGCGTCGTCGTCCACCGGATCCCTCTCCTTCCCGTCGTGGTACATCGTGACAGGCGGCGGGTTCAGAGCACCCGCCGAGCGCCTGGGATGGCGCGCACCCCCCGTGCGGCGGCCCAGCACACGGGGAGCGCCGTGACCGCCAGCAGGGCGAACTTCGCGACGGCGGGCGCGTCGATCGGGGCGAGGAGCAGCGCGAGCAGCACGAGCACCGGCCCGTGGACGAAGTACACGGCGTAGGCGTTGTCGGCAAGGAAGCGCAGCGGTGGGCCCTGCGCGGCGAACCAGGTGCGGAACAGGACGAGCGCAGCGGCGGTGAGCCCGAGCGCGGCCGCGACGGTCGCTGCAGAGGTCAACAGCGACTGCCACGACCCTCGGCCGGCGAAGGCGACGGGGGCCGCGAACGCCACCGCCACATACACCGCCGAACCGGCCACGGCCGCGGCGGCGCCCGTCCAGGCGGCCCGCACGGTGAGCGCGTCCAGCCAGCTCCGGCGCAGCGCCAGCGTGCCGAGCCAGAAGAACGTCACGTACAGGGGCAGGTGGTCGGGGGTGGGAAGGCCCACCACGGGCCAAATCGTCTCGGACGGCACGATGATGCGCCACAGCCATACCACAGCGGTCAGGCCGGCCGCGAAGGCAACGGTCGTCCTCGGCCGGGGCAGACCCTGCGCGACGACCGGAGTCGCGGGCCGGCCGCGCCGCAGGTACCGCCATCCGGCGTAGACCAAGGACATGACCAGGAGCGTCTCGACGAACCACATGTACTGGGGCTTCGCGATGCCCAGCCACCAGCCCAGCGGAGACGTCCCGGTATCGGCCGCCGGGTAGTCGTGCAGGTTCATCAGCGGGTTCAGGACGACCACGAACGCCAGCAGCGGGATCCCCAGCCTGCGAAACCGGTCCAGGGAGAACGCCCTGGCTCCCTTCCGATCGACCGACCCGGGTGCGAACAGGCCCGAGATCGCGAAGAACGCGCTCATGAACCACATCTGGTTCACGACCAGGAACAGGAGGAGCAGGATCGAGGTCGGACCGCGGTCCGGTTCGCTATAGGGCCATACGGCTAGGGGGCTGTAGACGACCGCCGCGTGGTGCAGCACCACGAGAACGGTCAGCCAGAGACGGAGGTTGTCCACGTACGCCAGGCGGGGCGCGGCCGGTGTGCTCATGCACCCAGCGTCGCCCGGTGCGGGGCGGCGCGGATCAGCCGCCGGGCCCACCGATCGGCGGATGTCCGGTCAGCCGATCGGTGGATGCCCGCTCAGGCCGTCGCGCCCGCCTTGGCCTTCGCGGGCCGCTTGGTTGCCGGCTTGCGCTTGGCCGACCCGTTCGCCGGCGCGAGCACCGGGGTCTCCCCCGCTCGCGCGTGCCCGTCGAGGATCTCCGCGAGGTACGTGCCGGTGTGGCTCTCCGGAACGGACGCCACCGCCTCCGGCGTACCCTGCGCCACGACGTTGCCGCCGCCGCTGCCGCCCTCCGGACCCATGTCGATGACCCAGTCGGCGTTCTTGATCACGTCGAGGTTGTGCTCGATCACTATGACGGTGTTGCCCTTGTCCGCCAGCGACTGCAGCACGCCCAGCAGGCGCCGGACGTCCTCGAAGTGCAGGCCGGTGGTCGGCTCGTCGAGCACGTAGGCCGAGCGCCCCGAGGAACGCTTCTGCAGCTCCGCCGCCAGCTTGACGCGCTGCGCCTCGCCTCCGGAGAGCGTGGGCGCCGGCTGCCCGAGCCGCACGTAGCCGAGGCCGACGTCGACCAGCGTGGACAGGTGCCGCGAGATCGCGGGGAAGGCCTTGAAGAACTCCGCGGCCTCCTCGATCGGCATGTCGAGGACGTCGGCGACCGTCTTGCCCTTGAAGTGCACCTCGAGCGTCTCGCGGTTGTACCGCGCCCCGTGGCAGACCTCGCACGGCACATAGACGTCCGGCAGGAAGTTCATCTCGATCTTGATCGTGCCGTCACCCGCGCACGCCTCGCAACGCCCGCCCTTGACGTTGAACGAGAACCGGCCGGGCCCGTAACCCCGGACCTTGGCCTCCTCGGTCTCCGCGAAGATCTTGCGGATGCGGTCCCAGACTCCCGTGTACGTGGCGGGGTTCGAGCGCGGCGTACGACCGATCGGCCCCTGGTCCACGTGGACCACCTTGTCGAGCTCGTCGAGACCCGTCACGCGACGGTGCCGCCCCGCCACCCGGCGTGCGCCGTTGAGCTGGTTCGCCATGACCGTGTAGAGGATCGAGTTCACGAGCGTGGACTTGCCGGAGCCGGAGACACCCGACACGACGGTCAGCACACCGAGCGGGAACGACACGTCGACGTCGCGCAGGTTGTTCTCGCGCGCGCCCACCACCGTGACCTGCCGGTCGGGGTCGACGGCCCGCCGCTCGGCCGGCACCGGGATCGAGCGCCGCCCGGCCAGGTACGCGCCCGTGAGCGAGTCCTTCTGCTCCAGCAGGCCCGCGTAGTCACCGGAGTGGATGACGTCGCCGCCGTGCTCGCCCGCACCCGGGCCGATGTCCACGATCCAGTCCGCCGCACGGATCGTGTCCTCGTCGTGCTCGACGACGATCAGCGTGTTGCCGAGGTCGCGCAGGCGCGTGAGCGTGTCGATGAGGCGACGGTTGTCCCGCTGGTGGAGCCCGATGGACGGCTCGTCCAGCACGTACAGCACGCCGACCAGGCCGGAGCCGATCTGGGTGGCGAGCCGGATACGCTGCGCCTCCCCGCCGGACAGGGTGCCCGCCGGGCGCTCGAGCGTCAGGTAGTGCAGCCCGACGTCGAGCAGGAAGCCCAGTCGCGCGTGGATCTCCTTGAGCACCTCGGTGGCGATCTGCGCCTCGCGGACCCCGAGCTCGATGCCCTTGAGGAACTCCGCGGCCTCCCCCACCGGCAGGCGGCTCACGTCGGCGATGGACAGCCCGCCCACCTTGACCGCGAGCACCTCGGGCTTGAGCCGCGCGCCGCCGCACGTGGGGCACGGAACCTCACGCATGTAGGCCTCGTACTTCTCCTTGGACCAGTCGGAGTCGGTCTCGCGGTGCCGACGCTCCAGGAAGGTCACGGCGCCCTCGAACCCCGTCGAGTACTGCCGCTCGCGGCCCCAGCGGTTCTTGTACTTGACGTGCACCTTGTGGTCGCGCCCCCGCAGGATCGCTTCCTTGGCGCGCTCCGGCAGGGCTCGCCACGGCACGTCCATGGAGAACTTCATCTCGTCGGCGAGCGCGGTCAGCACGCGCTCGAAGTACTCGGACGACGTCTGCGCCCACGGGGCGACCGCGCCACCGCGCAGCGTCTGCTCGTCGTCCGGCACCAGGAGGTCGGGGTCGACCTCCAGCCGGAAGCCGATGCCCGTGCACTCCGGGCACGCGCCGTAGGGCGCGTTGAACGAGAAGGTCCGCGGCTCGATCTCGTCGAGCGTCAGGGGGTGCTCGTTGGGGCAGGCCCGCTTCTCGGAGAACTTGCGGGTGCGCCCAAGGTCGTCGATGTCGGCGTCGACCAGCTCGATCATCACGAGGCCGTTCGCCAGGGTGAGCGCTGTCTCGACCGAGTCCGTGAGCCGGCGCTGCACACCCTCGCGGGACACGAGCCGGTCCACGACCACCTCGATGTCGTGCTTCAGCTTCTTCTCCAGCGCGGGCGGGTCGGTCAGCTGCACGACCTCGCCGTCGACACGGGCGCGTGAGAAGCCTTTGGCCTGGAGCTCCTTGAACAGGTCCGCGTACTCGCCCTTGCGGCCGCGCACCACGGGCGCCAGCACCTGGTAGCGCGTGCTCTCGGGCAGCTCGAGGATCTGGTCCACGATCTGCTGCGGCGTCTGCGACTGCACCTTCTCGCCGCACACCGGGCAGTACTGGGTGCCCGCGCGCGCGAAGAGCAGGCGCAGGTAGTCGTAGACCTCGGTGATGGTGCCGACGGTGGAACGCGGGTTGCGGTTGGTCGACTTCTGGTCGATCGACACGGCCGGCGACAGGCCCTCGATGAAGTCGACGTCCGGCTTGTCCATCTGGCCCAGGAACTGGCGCGCGTACGCGGACAGGGACTCGACGTACCGGCGCTGACCTTCGGCGAAGATCGTGTCGAACGCGAGCGACGACTTACCGGAGCCCGAAAGCCCCGTGAAAACGATGAGCCGATCCCTGGGCAGGTCCAGAGAGACGTTCTTGAGGTTGTGCTCTCGGGCTCCCGAGACGACGAGACGATTGCTCACACAGGCATCCTAGGGCGCCCCACTGACATTCGCACGCCTGTTCTATGAACGAACCTGACGGACTCGTCACACCCCGCAAAGGTTCGGCCCGGGGTCAGCGCACGGCCCGGCCACCGGGCACGCCGGCCCGCCGCACCCGAGCCTGCAGGTCCAGGGCGCGCAGGAGGTCCTGCTCGTGCGCGTACGACCCGTCGACGAGGCGCCGCCGTACGTCCACGACCTCCTGCGCGTACTCCGCCGCCGTGTCGAACGTCTCCAGGTCGAGGTGGACGGAGACCATGTTCGACAGCGCGGCCGCCAGCCCCGGCAGGTGGAGATCAGGACTCCGGCGCGCCAGGTCCCTGCGCACGCGCACGGCCTCCGCCGTCGGCTCGATGCCCTCCTCCGAACGCCCCGCGTCGATGAGGGCGGCCCCGAGGTTCAGCAGCGCGTCGGCAAGGTCGGGCTCGAAGCGGTCCGGGTCTCTCGTAGCCAGCAGCCGCAGCTGGGCGACGGCCTCCTCGGTGGGCGCGACGGCGTCGGCGGCCCGGCCCAGCTCCGAGAAGAGCACGCCCAGGTTGGACAGCGAGCGCGCCAGGTACTCCTCGCCGGGCTGCCCCTCCTCCGCCAGGCCACGCCGGATCGCCACCGCCTCCTGCTCCAGCGGCAGCGCCTCCTCCGGCTCGCCGGACCGGGAGTGCGTCACCGCGAGGTTGGAGAGGGAGGCCGCCAGCATCCGGCGGTACCTGGTCGGGTTCTCGCGGACGAGCCGGCGGCGCAGCAGCACCGCCTCCCGCTCGATGGCTATCGCCTCGTCCAGGTCACCGAGCCGGGAGCGCACGGCACCGAGCGACGCGAGGGTGTAGGCCAGGGTCCACGTGTGTGCGACAGGATTCTCGCGGGCGAGCTCACGCCGGAGGGCGACGGCCTCGTCGAGCGGCCCGATCGCGTCCCGGTCCCGGCCCAGCGCGGCATACGCGTTACCGAGGTTCGTCAGCGCGAACCCGAGCTGCGGCCGGTGCCGCTGGGCGGCCTGCAGCACGAGCCGGCGGCTGATGTCCACCGCCTCCTGCGCGCAGGGAAGGGCCTCCTGGGGGCGGCTCTCGGTCAGGGTCACCGCCCGGTTGGACAGTGTCTGCGCCAGCGGAACACCCCACTGCCGGGGGTCGCGGGCCACGAGGGTCCGCAGGATCGGGATGACCTCGGCGTTCCGCGCCTCGTGCTCCTGGGGATGCCCGGTCTCGACCAGGCTGACGGTCAGGCTGATCAGGGTGCGGGCCAGCTCGGGCTGCACCCAGGTCACGTCCTGCTCCGGTGCCGCACGACACAGCTCGAGCGCCTCGAGCTCCAGCCGCAGCGCCTCCTGGGTCAGTCCGGCGCCCCAGTGCGCGGTGCCCAGCGTGTTGATCGCGTCGATCAGTCCCGTGCGGTACCGGTCGAGGTCCCCTGCCGCGAGGCGCCGCCAGGCGGCGACGGCGCCGTCCAGGGTGTCGAGCGCCTCCGCCAGCCGGCCCGACTCCTTCAGCGCGGTGCCGAGGTCGAGCAGCGCCTCCGCCCGGCCCACCGCGTCCCGCGCCACCACGACGGCCTGCTGGCCACGGTGGACGTCGTCAGCGGTACCACCGAGCAGGCTGCGCTGCTTGAGCAGGAACATCGTCCGCAGCGCGCGCGGGTCGTCGCCGCAGGAGTCGGCGGCACGCCGGAGGAGCTCGCTCGCCAGCGCGGCAGCCCCTGGCTGCTCCCCCAGCTCGACCTCCACGCGACGGGCGACGCGCACCACCCGCAGCGCCGTCTTCCGGGACAGGCCCCACGTGCACGACCCGACGAGGGCGACCGAGCGGCCGAGCCGGTCGACGACGAGCAGGTCGCCGATGCGGTCGTGCCCGGCCGCGCTCGTACCGAGTCCCACGACGGAACCCTGCAGCCCGAGCAGCCAGCGTGCCCCTGCGCGGCCAGGGAGCCCCGGGACCACCCGGCGCAGCACGTCGCGCGCGCTCGCCGCATCGTCCGCGCCGAGCAGGCACGCCGCCGCCACGACGTCCTGGACCTCGTCGATGGTCAGCTCCAGCCCGGCCTCCCGCGCCGACCAGGCCCAGGAGCTCGCCGCGACCTCGAGGAGCGCGCGCACCGGGTTGGGCTCGTTCGCCGGGACGGGCGTCCCCGCCGCGTCGAGCGCGGCCAGGGCGGCGGCAGCGTGCAGGTCGACCACGCGGGTGGCACCGGCCGACTCGGGCGCGCGCACCGCGGCCACGCCGGGGCTCTCGACGCCGAGGTGCTCGGCGAACGCGGCGACCGCGGCATCCAGCACGACCTCGTCCGGCAGTCCGGACGCCAGCGGCAGGTCCAGGGCGGTCTGCGTCGCGTCGCTACGGTCGATCTGCGCCCACAGCGTCGAACCCCAGCGCAGGCGGCGCAGCCACTCCCCGGCGACGCGGGCGAGCAGCAGGACGCGGGTGCGGCCGTGGGCAGGACGGCCCAGTGCGTCGAGCATCGCGCCGAGGCCGAGCCTGGTCGCCGCGTTGTCCACGACGAAGAGCACGTCGCCCTCCGGTCGCGCGCGGACCGTCGGGACCTCCTTGCCGCGCGGCACGGGGACGACGGTCCAGCCGGACGTGCTCATCCGGTCGCCGAACTCGTACGCCAGGCGGGTCTTGCCGAAGCCGGCGGGGGCGATGACGAGGCGCAGCCGGATCGCGGCGTCGTCCTCGGCCCAGGCACGGAGCTCGCCGAGCTCCTGCTCGCGACCCAGGAACGGCACGACGGCCTGCGCGGGGTCGAGCAGCGCGGTCGGCCACCGGACGCCGTCCGGCAGCGGACCGTCCGGAGCATCGGCGAGCGGGCCGCGGCGTACCGCTGTGCGGGCGGCCCGGACCGCGGCAGCCAGCCGGGTCGACATCTCCGAGACCACCACGATGGCAAGTCAACCGGACGAACGTCCGGGACTGCAAGAGGAACGGGTGAACTGACTCACGCCGTTAACAATGCAGAACGCGCACGACCAGCGCCACCCCGGCTCCCCAGGCCCTGGTGAACGCAGGTATCTCGGCCACTGCTCCATCCCGGTTCGAGCGCAGTCCTCAGATCTCGAACCGCTCGACGTCGCGCATCTTGTTGGTCGCGTCCAGCGCCGCGACCTTGTACGCCTCGGAGAGCGTCGGGTAGTTGAACACCGTGTCCACCAGGTGGTCCACGGTGCCGCCGGTCGTCATGATCGCCTGGCCGATGTGGATGATCTCGGTGGCGCCCGTCCCGAACACGTGCACGCCCAGCACCTTGCGGTCCTCGGTCGAGACGAGCAGCTTGAGCATGCCGTAGGAGTCACCGACGATCTGCCCGCGCGCCAGCTCGCGGTAGCGCGCGATCCCCACCTCGTACGGGACGCCCGCCGTGGTGAGCTGCCCCTCGGTGTCCCCGCAGTACGAGATCTCGGGGATCGTGTAGATCCCGATCGGCTGCAGCTCCAGCAACGACGAGACCGGCTCGCCGAACGCGTGGTACGCCGCGAGCCGCCCCTGCTCCTGCGAGGTCGCCGCGAGCGCCGGGAACCCGATCACGTCGCCGACGGCGTAGATGTGCTCGACGGCGGTGCGGAACTGCTTGTCGACCTGGAGCCGCCCGCGCTTGTCCGCCTCCAGCCCTGCGGCGGCCAGCTCGAGCCCGTCGGTGGAGCCCTGCCGCCCGGCGGAGTAGAGCACGCAGTCGGCCGGGACCCGTTTTCCGGAGGCCAGTGCGGTGACCGTCCCGTCGGCGCCTGCAGTCACGGACTCGACGGTCTCGCCCAGCCGGAACGTGACCGACAGGTCGCGGAGCTGGAACTTGAGCGCCTCGACCACCTCGGAGTCGCAGAAGTCGAGGATCTTCTCGCGCGACTCGACGACGGTGACCCGCGTTCCGAGCGCGGCGAAGACCGACGCGTACTCGATGCCGATGACGCCGGCACCGACCACGACCATGGTCCGGGGCACCTCGGTCATGTCGAGGATGCCGTCGGAGTCGACCACGCGGGCGCCGTCGAACGCGATGTTCGCGGGCCGTGCGGGCCGGGTGCCGACCCCGATGACCACCTTGTCGGCGGTGAGGCGCCGGACGACGTCGCCCTCGGCGTCCGTCACGTCGATGTCGTGCGGCCCGGCGAACCGGGCGCTGCCGACCACGGTCTCGACCTGGTTGCGGGCGAGCTGGCTGCGCACCACCTCGATCTCGCGTCCGATGACGTGCTGCAGGCGGGCGAGCAGGTCCTGGACGGTGATGCGCTCCTTGAGCCGGTAGCTGGAGCCGTACACGTCCCGCATCTGCAGCCCGGTCAGGTAGAGGGCGGCTTCGCGCAGGGTCTTGGACGGGATGGTGCCGGTGTGGAGGCTCACCCCGCCGACGTTGTCGCGCCGCTCGACCACCGCCACCCGCTTGCCGAGCTTGGCGGCGCCGATCGCGGCCTTCTGACCACCGGGGCCAGAGCCGATGACGACGAGGTCGTAGTGGTTCTCACGTGCATCCATGGTCCGAGTGTGCCGGTGCGAGCGGCGTGTGACGAACTACTTCATCAAGAATTAACCGGTCATGGCAGGCTGACGCCCATGAGCACCTATGCCGTGAGCTACACCTATACCGACGACGTGGCGACCCGTGACGAGGTCCGCCCCAGCCACCGCGAGTTCCTGCTCGGGCTCAACGCCGAGGGCGTGGTCCGTGCCTCGGGCCCGGTCGACGGAGGAACCGGGGCCCTGGTGATCGTCGAGGCCGAGTCGGCGGACGCCGCGCTGGCGATCCTGGACGCCGACCCGTTCACCGTCCGCGGTGTCATCGCCGACCGCGGCGTGCGTCAGTGGGACGTGGTCATCGGGGGCCTGGCCGAGTAGGCGGGACGGCCGCAGCCGGCCGCTGGCCAGGACCGTTTTCGCCCACTACTCCACCATTTGAAGATTTTTACGTCAACATCACGTTGAAGGCATGGCGTGTGGCTCTTCGTGGTGCCCATGATGCCGGTTCCGACACTGCCGACTACGTTCGGGGAGGCACGGCATGACCTCTGTCGACTGCACATCGGTGGCCTACGAGGAGATCGGCCCGCACATCTGCGTGAAGCCCCCGTACTACGCGCTCGATGACCTGGCCAGCCCCGCTCCGGGGCTGGCCGGCGCCATGGTTCCGGTCCAGACGCCCACCGGGCGTCAGGCAACCCTGATCAACGTGGCGGAGGCGGGGCGGCACCTCGCCATCCTCGGCCTCTGCGCCGCCGCGACGACCAATCCGAGCACCAGGCAGCACTACTACCTCGCCCACCGCGGCGTCGGGCGCATGTACCCGCCCGTCGGGTCCGTGGGCGCGCTGCGCGGGACCGCGAGTGCCCGCATGACCGGCCGCAACCGTGCGGTCGCCGAGACCGAGCTGCACGACGCCGACGGTAACCTGGTGGCGCGGCTCGACCTCGAGTACCTCGTCCTGTCGGTACCCGTGTTCCGCCGTCTGCTGGGTACCGCAGCGGAGCCCGACGCGACCGAGCCGGCCAACCCGTACAGCGCGGCGGCCCCGCTGGTCGACGTGGCCGCCGACGCCCGCAGCGGTACGGCCAAGCTGGCCGTGGAGTCGTCGATGTGCCGGGGGCACTTCGATGGTTTCCCGGCGCTTCCCGTGTCCGTCGCCGGCTACGCCACGTTCGCGCTCTTCGACCACGTCCTGAGTGCCGCCGCAGGACCCGACGCCCGGTGGCAGCCCGGCGTCTACCGGCTCCAGGCCGATCATCTCGCCGAGGCGGGTCAGACCTGCACCGTCGACGTCGAGCCGTCGGCACCCGCCGAGCCGGAGCTGCACGACCACGCGTTCACCGGGACGCTCCGGTCCGGAGACCGGAACATCTTCTCGATCCAGCTGGACTACAGCTTGGTCTGACACGTACGGCTGACGGACAGCGGGCCGACGGCCGCGTCACCGGGGTGGCGCGGCCGTCGGCCTGCTGTACGTCTGCCGGCGCCCCGGTCAGGTCCTTACTTGGCGGCCTCCACCCGGTCGTCGTGCGCCGACTTGATGAGGCTGGCGACCGTGCCGACCACCAACGACACGATGATCACCGTGAGCGACAGCCAGATCGGGATCTCGGGCGCCCAGTGGAAGCCCTCGCCACCGTTGATCCAGGAGATCGAGTTGGTGTGCAGCGCCTCGAGGATCAGTTTGATGCCGATGAAGCCGAGGATCGCCGACAGTGCGAGCGGCAGGTACACCAGACGGTCGAGCAGGCCGCCCAGCAGGAAGTACAGCTGGCGCAGGCCCATCAGCGCGAACAGGTTGGTGCTGAACACGATGAACGGGTCCTTCGTGATGCCGAAGATCGCGGGGATCGAGTCCACCGCGAACAGGACGTCCGTTGAACCGATCGCCAGGAACACGATGATCATCGGCGTGAAGAGCTTGCGGCCGTCGACGGTCGTCCGCAGCTTCGCGCCGTCGTACTGGTGATGCAGGGGCAGGACCCGCCGCATCATCCGGATGAGGGCGTTCTCCTTGTAGTCGTCGTGCTCCTCGGGCTTCTCGGGGATCGCCTGCTGGATCGCCGTGTAGATCAGGAACGCACCGAAGATGTAGAAGAGCCAGGTGAACTGCTCGATGAGGGCGGCGCCCGCGAGGATGAACGCCGCGCGGAAGATCAGCGCCATGATGATGCCGACCATGAGCACCCGCTGCTGCTGCTCACGCGGTACCGCGAACCGGGCCATGATGATCACGAACACGAACAGGTTGTCGACGCTCAGGGAGTACTCCATGAGCCAGCCGGCATAGAACTCCGCGGCTGGAGTGGCGCCTCCGACGCCCCAGACGATCCCGCCGAAGATCACAGCGAGCCCCACGTAGAAGCTCACCCAGAGGGCGCTCTCCTTCATGGACGGGATGTGCGGGCGACGCCCGACGATGAGGAGATCGGCCACCAGCAGGACGAGCATCGCCCCGAGTGCGACTGCCTCAAAGGTCACGGGTAGTTCGTGGACCATTGTTTCCTTCCAGAACAGGGAGGAACGCGCGACCGCATCGAGCCTCCGGTGTGTACAGCAGGGCACCGGAGGTCTTCCTCGCCCGCCCATGCACCAGCCTGGCCGAAACCAGACGCTGACGCACGACGAGCCGGCCAGGCCGAGCTGACGTCATCGGCAGCTGTGATGACGACCAAGCCGTTTCGAGGTACTCCCCTCCAACGGAGGGAAGCATACGGGACGCCAGGTTTGTTCCCGAACATGACGTAGGACACCGCACCCGGCCGGCCCGGCCGCACGGGTGGGGGCTACGCCGTCGCCGCCTGCATCTGCCGCAGCTCCTTCTTGAGCCCCGAGATCTCGTCCCGCAGCCTGGCCGCCACCTCGAACTGCAGCTCGGCGGCCGCCGCGTGCATCTGGTCGGTGAGCTCCTGGATGAGCTCCGCCAGCTCGCTCGCCGCGGCACCGGCCAGCCGGTTACCCGACGTCGCGCCTTCCTTCGGCGAGCCGGGAACGCGGGCACCCGCCCGGCCCTCGCCCTTCGCCTTGCGGGCGTTCCGGTACCCGCCGGCCAGGAGCTCCTGGGTGTCCAGGTCCTCACGGGCGAGCATGTCGGTGACGTCCGCGATCTTCTTGCGCAGCGGCTGCGGGTCCAGGCCGCGCTCGGTGTTGTAGGCGACCTGCTTCTCACGACGCCGGGTGGTCTCGTCGATCGCCATGCGCATGGCCGGGGTGATCTTGTCCGCGTACATGTGGACCTGGCCGGAGACGTTACGGGCCGCGCGGCCGATGGTCTGGATGAGGGACCGCCCGGAGCGCAGGAAGCCCTCCTTGTCGGCGTCGAGGATCGCCACCAGGGACACCTCGGGCAGGTCCAGGCCCTCGCGCAGCAGGTTGATGCCCACCAGCACGTCGTACTCGCCGAGCCGCAGCTCGCGCAGGAGCTCGACGCGGCGCAGCGTGTCCACGTCGGAGTGCAGGTAGCGCACCCGCACGTTGCGCTCCAGGAAGTAGTCGGTGAGGTCCTCGGCCATCTTCTTGGTCAGTGTGGTCACGAGCACGCGCTCGTTCCGGTCCACCCGGTCGCGGATCTCGCCGAGCAGGTCGTCGATCTGCCCGGTCGTCGGCTTGACGACGATCTCGGGGTCGATCAGCCCGGTGGGACGGATCACCTGCTCCACGACGCCGTCGGACAGCGAGCGCTCGTAGTCGCCGGGAGTGGCCGACAGGTAGACCGTCTGCCCGATGCGCTCGGTGAACTCCTCCCACTTCAGCGGGCGGTTGTCCATGGCGCTCGGCAGCCGGAAGCCGTGGTCGACGAGCGCACGCTTGCGGGACGCGTCGCCCTCGTACATGGCACCGATCTGGGGCACCGTCTGGTGGGACTCGTCGATGACGAGCACGAAGTCCTCGGGGAAGTAGTCGAGCAGCGTGTTGGGCGCGGTGCCGGGTTCGCGGCCGTCGATGTGCATCGAGTAGTTCTCGATGCCGCTGCACGTGCCGATCGAGCGCATCATCTCGATGTCGTACGTGGTGCGCATGCGCAGGCGCTGCGCCTCCAGGAGCTTGCCCTGCTTCTCCAGCTCGGCCAGGCGCTCCTCCAGCTCCTTCTCGATGCCGCCGATGGCGCGCTCCATGCGCTCCGGACCCGCCACGTAGTGCGTGGCCGGGAACACGTAGATCGACTGCTCGGTGCGCACCACGTCGCCGGTGAGCGGGTGCAGCGTCTGGATCGACTCGATCTCGTCGCCGAACATCTCGATCCGGATCGCGAGCTCCTCGTACACCGGGATGATCTCGACGGTGTCGCCGCGCACCCGGAACGTGCCTCGCGTGAACGACATGTCGTTGCGCGTGTACTGCATGGTCACGAACTGGCGCAGCAGCTGGTCGCGCTCCACGACGTCGCCCACGTCGAGCCGGACCATCCGGTCCACGTACTCCTGCGGCGTGCCCAGGCCGTAGATGCACGAGACCGAGGCCACCACGATGACGTCACGCCGGGTGAGCAGCGACGACGTTGCGGAGTGCCGGAGCCGCTCCACCTCGTCGTTGATCGAGGAGTCCTTCTCGATGTAGGTGTCCGACTGCGCGATGTACGCCTCGGGCTGGTAGTAGTCGTAGTACGACACGAAGTACTCGACCGCGTTGTTCGGCAGCAGCTCCCGGAACTCCGTGGCGAGCTGCGCGGCCAGGGTCTTGTTGGGGGCCATGACGAGGGTCGGTCGCTGCAGCTTCTCGACGAGCCAGGCCGTCGTCGCCGACTTGCCGGTACCCGTGGCGCCGAGCAGCACCACGTCCTTCTCGCCCGCCTGGACGCGTTCGGTCAGGTCGGCGATCGCGGTCGGCTGGTCGCCTGCCGGCTCGTATTCGGAGATGACCTCGAAAGGGGCCACCGTGCGCTGCAGATCGGTCACGGGTCGCATGTGACTACGGTACGACCGACCACTGACAGTCCCGCGCGGTCACCTCACAGCCAGAGCGGTGCCGCGGCGTCGGGCGACGCCCCCTTCTCGAAGAGCACCGACCGGACCACGACCGGACGGAACAGCGCGGTCGGCGGCGCCAGGAGCGCCAGCACCCGCCGGAACGTGGCCTGGACCTCCGGGTTCACCCCGCACCGCTCCTGCACCCTGCCGAAGTACCAGCCCGTGAACCGGTCCCGGACGGAACGGTGCGCCGCGTTGCCCGTGACTCCCGGGCGTACCTTGTCAGCTCCCGTGGCGATGGCCCAGGCCTGGGCCGAGGCCTCCTGCAGCGCGGACTGCGTCGGGCGGTTCGCGCGCCCGGCGGCGAGGCTCTCGTCGAGGGCGACGGCGTCGAGGGCCGCCGTCGACATGCCCTGCCCGAACACCGGGTTCAGCGCGCACAGCGCGTCGCCCGTCACCAGCAGGCCGTCGGGGACCACCCGGTCGTACGCCCGGCGCACGTTCTCCGTGCGGAGGTACCCGAACACCGGGGAGACCGGCTCTGCCTTGTCCAGCCACTGCCGCACCAGGGGGTGCGGCTGGCGGTCGGCCAGCGCCTCGAACGCCGCGGGCTCGGTCGGCAGCGCCTCGCCCCGAGGAGTGGCGAAGGTGATCATGTGGGTGCCCTCCGGCTCCACCGGGACGATCACCGCGCCCATCGTCTCGCCCACCAGGTACACGAGCCGGGCGTCGGTCAGCGCGCCGTCCGAGCCGTCGCGGTAGACCCGGGTGACGTAGCCCATGCCGGACTCGACCCGGTCCTCGGTCGGCCCAGCGGCGCCGAGCCGTCGCAGCCACTCGGGCGTGCGCGAGGAGCGCCCGGCGGCGTCGACCACCAGGTCGGCGGCGAGCGCCGTGGGCTCGCCGTCGGCCCGCCGGCCGCCGCGCTCGCGCAGCAGGACGCCGGTGACGCGCTCGGCGGACCCGGTCAGCCCGACGACGTCGGTCCCCTGCACGGCGGTGATCCTCGGGTGCGCCAGGACGCGGGCACGTACCCCGTGCTCCAGCAGGGGCCGGGTGAGGCACAGCGTCGTGGACGTCGCGAGCCCCCGGCTGAACCAGCGGCCGCGCATGTGCTGCAGGTAGTCGGTGGGCGACCTGACCTGCCGCGCGCCGGAGGCGACCAGCTCCGCCCCGAGACCTGGCAGGAACCGTTCCATCGCCACCAGCCCGCTCTCCAGCAGGAGGTGCGTGTGCTTGCTCTGCGGCACGCCCTTGCGCGGCTCGGGCCGGTCGGGGTACCGGTCGCGCTCGACGAGCGTCACCCGCCCGGCGTGCCCCGCGAGCACCACCGCCGCGAGCAGCCCCGCGATGCTCCCCCCGACGACCACCGCGTGCCCGCTACCGTCGCCGATGCCCTGCTGCCCGTTACCCACGTGCCACCACCCCTCCCCGACCGGCGAGCGCCGACCCGGTCTGCGTCGACCGTCACGTCCGGCCGTAATGTCCGTTCGGCCCGATTCTCGACCAGCACCCGCCCGGCGGCAAGACCCTCGACGTCAGTGCAGCGTGCCGGCGGTCTCTGCCTGCTCCACCAGCTCGCCACGGGCAGCGGCGAGCGCGGTGCGCACCACGATCTCCAGTGCGTCGGCGAGCGCCTCGAGCGGAAGGTGCGGCTCGCCGCCGTCGGACAGCGCGGAGGTCGCTGCCTCGCCCCCGACCTCCTCCGTGGTGCGCGGCACGTGGACGAAGCCCGACAGCACGCCCGGCCGCTCCGCCAGCGCGTGCTGCAGGGCGTAGAAGCTGGCGTTGCAGACGTACGTCCCGGCGCTGTAGGTGACGCCCGCGGGGATCCCGGCCGCGCGCACCGCGGCGGCGGCGGCCTTGACCGGGAGGGTCGCGAACCGGGCGGCGGGGCCGCCGTCGGCCACGGGGGCGTCGATCGGCTGGGCTCCCCCGTTGTCGGGGATCCCGGCGTCCATGAGGTTGACCGCCACCCGCTCGACCCGCACCTGGGTGATGCCGGCGGCGAGGCCCACGGCGACGGCGACGTCGGGCGCGTGGTCGTCCAGCAGCCGCAGCAGGAGTCCGTCCGCCGAGCGGACCTGGTCGAACACGACCGGGAGCACCGCTGTGACGAGCTCCTCCGGCCCAGCCCAGCGTGCGGCGAGTGCCTCGACCGCCTCCGCGGACGCGTTGACGGCGTCGCCGCCGAACGGCTCGAACCCTGTGACCAAGACCTTCATCTCGTACGCTCCTCACCCGGACCGTACGGATCACGCCGGCCGGATCACGCGGAGTCTGCCTCCGCCTCTTGCGCGACCTCCGCGGCCACGCGCTGCCACAGGGTATCCACCTGGGCGCGCAGGTCGTCCTCGCTCCCCGAACCGTCCAGGGTGAAGTCGGCGGCGGCGAGCCGCTCGTCGTCGCCTGCCTGGGACGCGAGCCGGGAGCGTGCGGCGTCCTCGCTCAGCCCACGGCCCTCCACGAGGCGGCGTACGCGCTGCTCAGCGGGGGTGTGCACCACCACGACCAGATGGAAGTGGCCGGCCTGCCCGGTCTCGACGAGCAGCGGGATGTCGTGCACGACGACGGCGGCCGGGTCCGCGGCAGCGGCCCTGGCCTCCTGTTCCGCCGACAGCCGGCGGACCTCGGGGTGCACTATGTCGTTCAGGCGGCTCCGGGCGGCGGCGTCGGCGAAGACCAGGGCGCCGAGACCGGGCCGGTCGAGACTGCCGTCCGGCGTCAGGACGACGTCGCCGAACGCCTCGACGATCTCGGCCAGGCCCACCGACCCGGGTGCCACTGCCTGCCGGGCCAGCAGGTCGTGGTCGACGACGACGGCGCCGAGCTCGGCCAGGTGCGCTGTCGCGACCGACTTGCCCGCCGCGATCCCTCCGGTCAGTCCGATGCGGAACATGTGGTCCTCAGAGGTCGGGGTCGTTCGGCACGTCCAGGCTACTCTCGACCCGGGCGGGCAGCGGTGCCCGCCCGGCCACAGGGCTTGCACCTCAAGCCTTGCACCTCAAGCGACGTGAGACTCCAGGGTGAACGCATGACCACCACACATGACCCCGCGCACCCCGTCGACGACCTGTACCCGATCGGCGACGTCGCGCGCCGGACCGGCCTGAGCGTGAGTGCGATCCGGTTCTACTCCGACGAGGACATCGTCGCCGCCACCCACCTCACGCCCGCGGGCCACCGGCTCTACGGGATCGAGGCGATCGCGAGGCTCGACTTCATCCGCACGATGCGCGAGCTGGGCACCGGGCTCGAGCAGATCCGCCGGGTGCTGGCGGGCGAGGCCACCCTGCACTACGTCCTTGCCGAGCACCTGGACGTCGTCGAGCGCCAGGAGAGCGACCTGCGGGCCAGGCGGGCCGTGCTGCGGGCGCTCGTGCGCGAGCAGGACCCGGGGCGCCGCATCGGCCTGCTGGGCAAGCTCGTCGCCATGCCGGACGCTGAGCGCGAACGACTGGTCGAGGGCTTCTGGCAGGAGGTGAGCGCCGACCTGACGGCTGACGACGCGGCCCGCCTCGGTTCGCTCCGCCCGCGGCTCCCGGCCGACCCGACCGCCGCGCAGCTGGAGGCCTGGACCACGCTGGCGGACCTCGTGCAGGATCCCGCGTTCCGCGCGGCCACCCGGTCCTACCTGCAGGAGACCTACGCGACCTGGCCCGGCGCCGCGATCGGCGCGGCACCGGTCCAGGACCTCATCAGCTCGGCCGGCCAGGACGTGGTGCCGAAGCTCATGGCGGCGCACGCCGCCGGGCTCTCCGCCGACGACCCGCACGCGCGCGGGCTCGCCGCGCAGCTCGTGCACCAGACCGCTGCCGCCCTCGGCGCGTCCCTGGACGACGAGCTCTGGGAGCGGCTCGCCGCCGGCTTCCCGCAGGTCGACCGCATAGCTCACGAGTCGCTCCACGACCCGGGCTACACGGCGACCCACGGGAGATACCTCGCCCTGGTCGCCACGATCAACGGCGCGGCCCCGCCGGACGCCGAGCTCGAGGCTGCGTCCGCGCCCGGCGCGGCGGGAGCGCCGGGGCACCTGTCGACGCTCGGCCCCTGGCTGTCCGAGGCCATCCTCGCCGCGCACCGGTCCGACACCCGCGCCTGAGATCGTGCCGCCGCAGGCCGACCGTCAGACGCGGGTCGGCGTGCGGGCGGCCTGCCGCTCGGACGTGAACACCACGGGCAGGACGGCCGGGTACCGCGACCAGGGCGATGGCGCCCAGGTCACGTCGGGATCGGTGAGGCGCAGGTCGAGGCGCTCCATGAGGCTCTCCACGGCGATCTTCACCACGAGCCGTCCCGGCCGCCGCGCGGGGCAGGCGTGCGGCCCGACGCCGAACGACAGGTGCGACCGGTTGCCCGCCTCGAACAGGTCGTCGGCGGTGCGCACGCGCGGGTCGTTGTTCGCGGCGGCGACGCCCATCACGATCGCGTCCCCGGCCCGGATCCGCACCTTGCCGAGCGTGCAGTCCGTCACGGCGTACCGGGCGGGCAGGTTCGCGACCGGCGGCTCGCTCCACAGGGTCTCGTCCATCGCGTCGTCCAGGCCGCGGCGCACGCCCGTGACGCGCCCGGTGTACCGGGGGTCGATGAGCATGCGGCGCAGCGTGGCCGCTATCCAGGTCACGAGCATCTCGTTGGCCGCGCAGATCGCGACCACCATGGAGTGCACGATCTCCGTGTCGTCCTCGAAGCTCGGGTGCTCCACGAGGCGCGCGGTCAGGTTCGGCCCGGGGTTCTCCCGGGTCGCGAGCACGTGGTCCAGGACTATCTGGTCCATGGTGGCCAGCGCCGACACCGAGTCGCCACCGTGCCCGAACACGCCGCTCGCGCAGCGCAGCAGGGCGATGCCCTGCCGCTCGTCGAACCCGAACATGCCCGACACCGCAAGGAACGACACCGCCGCCGCGTACCCGCCGATCAGCTCGGCGCGGCCCTGGGCGGCGAACGAGTCGATGAGCCGGCTGCAGACCCCGCGCACGAGGGCGGCCGTCTGCGCCTCGTCGATGCCGGAGAACGCCTCGTCCACCGGGAGCCGCAGCCGCCGGTGGTCCGCGCCGTCCGCGTAGTACAACGCTCGCCGGCCGGCCGGGGAGAGGATGGCGTGCAGGGTCGACTCCAGCGGCAGCCGCTCCTTCCAGTGCCGCGGGTCCCTGGCGAAGACGCTCTCCGTGCGCATCACCTCCATGACCTCGGCATGCCCCAGCACGAGCCAGCCCGGCACGCCCGGCTCCAGGTCCACGGGGGCGACCGGGCCCCATTGGTCCTGCAGCTTCCGCAGTGCCGCGGTCATGTCCTCGGCGCCGGTCAGATCGACCAGCGCCACACGACCTCCGCTCCGCTGCGGTTCCAGGTCAGACATGGCCCTCCACCCGTCGATATTCATCGAATCATCCACCGAAGTATGGGGCGACCTGCATAGACGCCCGATCGTGGGTTTCTATCACGGCCTGTGGAGAACACGTAACACCCGTGTGGTCCAGGTCACCCCCGGTCGACCCGCTACGTTCAGGCTGTCTTTGCGCGCCCGACGGCGGCGAGTGCCCCGGCAGCTGCCCGGGCCGGCCGGTGCCGGCCGGTGCCGGCCGGTGCCGCGGCCCGTGGGACCATGCAACCGTGAGCATGCACGGTGGCGGCGGGAGCATGGGCGGAGGCCGCGCGATGCGGTCGTTCACGCAGGACGGCGCGGTCGCCCACCAGCGCCTGGGGTGGGCCACGCTACGGCGCATCGCGAGCTTCGCCCGTCCCTACCGGGGCCGGCTCGTCGTGTTCGTGCTGATCCTGGCCCTGGAGGCCGCTGCGGGCGCCGCCACGCCGCTGTTGTTCCAGCGGATCATCGACCACGGCATCGTCGACGGCGACACCCGCCTGGTCGTGCTGCTGGCCGGCGCCGCCGCGCTGCTCGCGATCCTGGCCGCCGGCCTGTCCGTCGCGGACCGGCTCGTCTCGTCCCAGGTCGGTGAGGGGCTCATCCTGGACCTGCGGGTCGCGGTGTTCGACCACGTGCAGCGCATGCCCCTCGCCTTCTTCTCCCGCGCGCGTACCGGCGCCCTGGTGCAGCGCCTCAACGGGGACGTGCTCGGCGCTCAGCGCGCCTTCACGTCGACCCTGCAGACGGTGGTCTCCAACACCCTGACCATCGCGTTCACGCTCGCTGCCATGTTCACCATGTCGTGGGAGCTCACGCTCGGCGCTCTCGCGCTGGTCCCCCTGTTCGTGTTCCCGGCCCGCTGGTTCGGCCGCCGCCTGGCCGTACTGACCCGCCGTGGCATGGAGGTCGACGCCGACCTCGGCCAGGTCATGAACGAGAGGTTCAACGTGTCCGGCGCGCACCTCGTGAAGGTCTTCGGCGACCCGGCCACCGAGTCCGAGCGGTTCGCCGGCCCCGCCCGCGAGCGCCGTGACCTGGGCGTCCGGACCGCGCTGCTCGGGACGTGGTTCCGGGTGGGGCTGTCGGCCATCGCGTCGCTGGCCGTGGCGGGCGTGTACGGGCTGGGCGGCCTGCAGGCGATCGCGGGCGAGCTCACGGTCGGCACGGTCGTGGCGCTCGCGACCTACCTCACGCGGCTGTACGGGCCGCTGACGGCCATGGCGAACGTCCAGGTCGACGTGATGACGGCACTCGTGTCGTTCGAGCGGGTGCTGGAGGTCCTGGACCTGGAGCCGTCGGTGGCCGAGAAGCCGGACGCCGTCGACCTGCGGGCCGTCGTCGCCGCGCGGGGTGCGTCCGTCTCGCTGGCGGGGGTGACGTTCCGGTACCCGCGGGCCGAGGAGGTGTCGCTCGCCTCGCTGGAGTCGGTGGCGGGTCAGCGCAAGGACCCGACGGCCGACACGCTGCACGACGTCTCGTTCGAGGTCCCCGCCGGCTCGATGGTGGCCCTCGTCGGCCCGTCCGGCGCGGGCAAGACCACGGTGTCGCAGCTCGTCAGCCGCATGTACGACCCGACGTCGGGCGCGGTACGCATCGCCGGGACCGACCTGCGCTCCGTGACCTTCGCGTCGTTGCGGGCCACGATCGGCGTCGTCGCCCAGGACGCGCACCTGTTCCACGACACGATGGCGGCGAACCTGCGGTTCGTGCGTCCGGAGGCGACCGACGCCGACCTCGAGCGGGTGCTGCGCCAGGCGCGCATCTGGGACCTGGTCGACCGGCTGCCCGAGGGTCTGGAGACCGTGGTGGGCGACCGCGGCTACCGGCTCTCCGGGGGCGAGCGCCAGCGGCTCGCGATAGCCCGCCTCCTGCTGAAGGCGCCCGACGTCGTGGTGCTCGACGAGGCGACCGCGCACCTCGACTCGGAGTCCGAGGCCGCGGTGCAGGCCGCGCTCGACCAGGCGCTGGCCGGGCGGACGTCCCTGGTCATCGCGCACCGGCTGTCCACGGTCCGCGCGGCGGACCGCATAGTGGTGCTCGACGACGGGCGGGTGGCCCAGTCGGGCACGCATGCCGAGCTGATCGCCGCCGGGGGCCTGTACGCCGACCTGTACCGCACCCAGTTCGCGGAGTCCTCCTGAGCCGAGCGGGTGCTCGGCTACCGCGCCGCGGCGGGGTCTTCGATCGCCGCCTCGATCCGGGCCAGGACGGCGCGCGACCGCTCCAGCTCGGAACCGTACCGCTCGGGCAGGTCGGCGGCGAGCCGGCGCCGTATGTCCACCGCTTCGTGCGCGAGGCCCAGCGCCGCGAAGTTCTCCCCGACGGCGCTGAGCGCGCTGGCCAGGTTGGAGACGACGAGCGCCAGTTCCGGCCGGTGCTTGTCCGGGTTCTCGAGCACGAGCTGGCGACGCATCGCGACGGCCTCGCGCATGGGCCGCAGCGCCTCGTTCGGCCTGTCCAGGTCGAGCATGGTGGCCCCGAGGTTGGCGAGCGCCTCAGCGAGCCCGCTGCGGTACTTCTCCGGCTGGTCGCGCACGAGGCCCCGCAGCATGTCGACAGCTTCCTGCGTAGGGCACAGCGCCTCCTCGAACCGGCCGAGGTCGGCGTATCGCACGCCCAGGTTGGACAGCGACTGGGCGAGGAACTTCAGCGACCGCACGTTCTGCGACGCGAGCCCACGGCGGATCGCGAGGGCCTCCTCCTCGAGAAGGACCGCGTCGTCGTATCGGCCCCGCCGCGCATAGGTGACACCGAGGTTCGACAGGGAGTGCGCGAGGTAGTGCATGTACCGGTCGGGGTGCTCGCCGGCCAGCACTCGCCGGATCTTGAGCGCCTCCCGCTCCAGCCGGAGCGACTCGTCCGCACGACCAGTGGTCGAGTACAGGGCGCCGAGCGCCGACAGCGCGCTGGCCAGCTCCGGGCGCGTGCCCTGCTCGTTCACCTTCGCGAGCCGCCGCTGGAGGCCCAGCGACTCGACGAGCACCGACTCCGCCTCCTCGGAGCGCCCCAGGGCCTCCAGAGTGGTACCGAGCTGGCCGAGCGACCACGCCAGCTCACCGAGGTGCTCGGGGCGGGCCTCGACCAGCCGGCGCCGGATCGCGACGGCCTCCGCGTTGGCGGGCAGCGCCTCCTCCGGACGGCCGCTCTCGGTCAGGGCCTCGAAGTTGCCCAGCACCGCCGCGACGTGCGGCTCGTACTGGACGGGGTCGCCCTCTGCCAGGCGCCGGTAGATGTCGAGCGAGGCCCGCTGCGCCGCCTCGGACTCGCCCGTGCGACCGAGCTCCGTCAGGGACACCCCTGCGTTCTGCAGGGCGCGTGCGTGCTCGGCGTCGGCCCATGGAGCGTCGCCTTGCGGGAACCCGCCGCACAGCGCGACGACCTCCTCCTGGACGGCGAGCGCGTCGTCGTGCCTACCGACCGCCCAGTAGCCCGTCCCGAGATTGTTCAGGGCGCTGCACAGCGGCGGCCGGTACCGGTCCTCGTCGGTGAGTGCGAGGCGACGCCACAGGCCTACCGCCTCCCGCAGGAGCACCACTGCGGCGTCGGCGTCGCCCTCGGCGACCAGCACGAGGCCGAGATCAGCCAGCGCCTCCGCGCGCACCGCGTCGTCGTCCCCGGCCCGGGCGAGGTCCGCGATGCGGTGCGTGAGCCGGTCCAGCACCGGTGCGGCGAGCGGACCCGCCGAACGCGGTAGGCGGCGCGCCACCCGCATCAGGCACGCCAGGTCCTTCGGCTGCTGGTCCGGCAGCGCGGACACGGCGACCGCGATCAGCTCCCCGGTGACGTCCCGCTTCGCGGCGGGCCGGTCCAGGCTCATCCGCGTCGCCGCCTCCAGCACCTTGCACGCCTGCCCCTGCTCCAGGTCGCTCGTGCACGCGTCGATCAGCTCGTCCGACTCCGCCAGGACCCGCGCCACGAACAGCTCGGCCAGGCGTGGCACCCGGAACAGGTGGGCGCGGAGCCAGCCGACGGCCTCTGGCGTCTGCCTGCCGGGGTCGACGCCCGCGCAGCGTAGCGCGGCACGCAGGCCGTCGTCCGAGCTGTCCCCCAGCAGCGTCGCCGCCGCCAGCGCGGCCTCGGCCGTACCGCCGGCCCCCGCCACGAGCCCCGCCGCGGTGGCCGAACGCACCCAACCGCCGCGCTCGTGATCGAGCACGACGCCCAGAGCGGTTGCCGGATCCACCGCTTCGCGCCCACCGTCGAGCACCGCGGCCAGCGCGGTGGCGTGCAGGTCGAGCGCGCGGAGGCGCAGGCCCGGCGTCGGCTCGAACCGGATGCGCGGCACCGGCTTGCCCAGCTTCCTCGCGAACCGGGCGGCTACGCCGTCCAGGAGCGCGGGGACGTCATCCGGTCGCTCGACCGCCACGCCGAGCGCGGAGTCGAACGTCACGTCCGGTGCCCGGTCCGGAGCGGGATCAAGCGCCATGTGGGTGACCGGCGGAGTCTGCTCGGCCCACAGTGTGCTGGTCCACCGCTCCCGCCGCCACCACTGCCCGCCGGTGCGGGCGATACACAGGATCCGCAGGCGGCCGCGCCACGGACCCGCCCCGATGGCGTCGAGCATCGCGGTGAGGCCGGGCCGGCATCCGGCGGTATCCAGGACGAGCAGCACGCGCCGCGCCCCTACGACGCGGGACAGTGCGGCCGCCTCCTGGCCCACCGGGACGTGGACCACCGTCCACCCCGTCCGCCGCAGCCGCCGGCCGAGCTCGAGCGCCAGCCGCGTCTTGCCGACCCCACCGAGCCCGCTCAGCAGCCGCAGCGCGACCGGCTCACGCGACCGTGCCCACGACCGCAGCTCCGCCAGCTCCCGCCCTCGGCCCGTGAACGGCACCACGCCGTGCTCGGGCGCGAGCAGAGCAGCCGGGCCCGTGCCCCGCGTCTCGTCGGGTCCGAGTCGGCTCATGGGGAGTTATCAAACAGCACTACGGCCGTCCTGGCCAGCGAGCCCGTGATATATGCACAAGCATCAGGAGCGCGTGTTTCTGCAGGTCAGCAGCCTGAAATGGGAAACAGGCCGACATCTCGCACCGCATCCTGAAAACGACGACGACCCGCCGCCCCCGAAGGGGCGACGGGTCGTCGATGAGCTCAGCTCAGTTGCCCGTGAGCTTCTCGCGGAGCGCGGCGAGCGCCTCGTCCGAAGCCAGCGTGCCGCCGACCTCCTCGACCGGAGCCGAGGAGTAGGTGGTGCTACCGCCGCCACCGCCGGCCGGGGCCGCGGCCGGGGCGTCGGCCGGCGCCTCGGTGTCCGCGGCGATCGCCTCGGCGACCTGCTTGCGGTGCGCGGTCCAGCGCTCGTGCGCCTTGGCGTACTCCGCCTCCCACGCCTCGCGCTGGGTCTCGAAGCCCTCGAGCCACTCGTTGGTCTCCGGGTCGAAGCCGTCCGGGTACTTGTAGTTCCCGGCCTCGTCGTACTCGGCGGCCATGCCGTACAGCGCGGGGTCGAAGTCCTCGGACTCCGGGTCCACGCCCTCGTTGGCCTGCTTGAGCGACAGCGAGATGCGGCGACGCTCCAGGTCGATGTCGATGACCTTGACGAACACCTCGGCACCGACGGTGACGACCTGCTCCGGCAGCTCGACGTGGCGCACGGCCAGCTCCGAGATGTGGACCAGGCCCTCGATGCCGTCCTCGACGCGGACGAACGCGCCGAACGGGACGAGCTTGGTGACCTTACCCGGCACGACCTGACCGATGGCGTGCGTACGGGCGAAGGTCTGCCACGGGTCCTCCTGCGTCGCCTTCAGCGACAGGGAGACACGCTCGCGGTCGAAGTCGACGTCGAGCACCTCGACGGTGACCTCCTGGCCGACCTCGACGACCTCGGACGGGTGGTCGATGTGCTTCCAGGACAGCTCCGAGACGTGGACGAGACCGTCGACGCCGCCGAGGTCCACGAACGCACCGAAGTTGACGATCGAGGAGACGACACCCGGGCGCACCTGGCCCTTCTGCAGGGTCTGCAGGAAGGTGGAGCGGACCTCGGACTGCGTCTGCTCGAGCCAGGCACGGCGCGAGAGCACGACGTTGTTCCGGTTCTTGTCGAGCTCGATGATCTTGGCCTCGATCTCCTTGCCGACGTACGGCTGGAGGTCGCGGACACGACGCATCTCCACGAGGGAGGCGGGGAGGAAGCCGCGCAGGCCGATGTCGAGGATGAGGCCGCCCTTGACGACCTCGATGACGGTGCCGGTGACGACGCCGTCCTCTTCCTTGATCTTCTCGATCGTGCCCCAGGCGCGCTCGTACTGTGCGCGCTTCTTGGACAGGATCAGGCGGCCTTCCTTGTCCTCCTTCTGGAGGACCAGGGCCTCGACGGCGTCACCGACGGCGACAACCTCGCCAGGGTCGACGTCGTGCTTGATCGAGAGCTCCCGGGACGGGATGACACCCTCGGTCTTGTAGCCGATGTCGAGAAGGACCTCGTCGCGGTCCACCTTGACGATCGTGCCTTCGACGATGTCACCATCGTTGAAGTACTTGATGGTGGCGTCGATGGCAGCAAGGAAGTCCTCCTCGGTGCCGATGTCGTTGACGGCAACCTGGGGTGCGGACTTCGCAGGGGTGGAGATGGTCATTGAGTTCGATGCTCCGATGCGGACATGGCGTAGTAAGGACAGGGTCTGTTTGAGCTCTGCTTGTGCTCGGCCGATGCGGTGCCGATGGTCGCCAAAAGGCGCACGGCACCGCCAGTCATCCTAGTGGCGTCGCAGCGCCCTGGTCAACGTGAGCCAGGGCGGCGCGAACCTCAGGATACCGGTGCGGGACTACCGTGTGCCGAGCGACGCTCGGGCGACGCTCGGCACGGCGCGGAGGTGTCAGAGGGCGAGCTCCAGGTCCTTGCCAGGGATCGCGTCGAGCAGGGCCCGCGTGTAGGCCGTGCTGGGCGAGTCGAAGACCGAGTCGACGCTCCCCTCCTCCACCACGCGGCCCTCCTGCATCACCAGCACGCGGTCGGCGATCTGCCGCACGACGGCGAGGTCGTGCGTGATGAAGAGGTAGGTGAGCCCCAGGTCCTCCTGGAGGCCGGCGAGCAGTTGCAGGATCTGTGCCTGCACCACGACGTCGAGGGCCGAGACCGCCTCGTCGCACACCACGAGCTCCGGCGACAGCGCGAGGGCGCGGGCGATCGCCACCCGCTGCCGCTGCCCGCCGGACAGCTCGGAGGGGAACCGCTGCAGCTGACCCTTGCTGAGCGCCACCTGGTCGGCGAGCTCCTCCACGCGGGCGCGGCGGGCCGTCGCGTCCCCGTAGTCGTGCGCGCGCAGCGGCTCCTCGATCGCCCGGAACACCGAGAACAGCGGGTCGAGCGACGAGTAGGGGTCCTGGAACACGGGCTGGACCCGGCGCCGGTAGGCGATCTGGTCCCGGTGGTTGCCCGCGCCGACGAGGTTGCCGTCGAACGTGATCGAACCGGAGGTGGGCTTCTCGATGTCGAGGATCATCCGCGCCAGCGTCGACTTGCCCGAGCCCGACTCCCCCACCACCGCCACGGTGGAGCCGCGCGGGATGTCGAGGCTCACGCTGTCCACGGCGGTGAAGTCCTTGCTGCGGGACAGCAGGCCGCGCCCCCGGATGGAGAAGACCTTGCTCGCCTCCTTGACGGACACCAGCACGTCGGGCTCCGCGGAGCCGTCGGCGACGGCGTCCTCACCGTGGGCCAGCAGGGAGCCGTCCAGCACCTCGTCGAGGCCCTGCTCCCGCGCGATCTCGATGCGGCGCGAGGCGAGCGACGGCGCCGCCGCCATGAGGCGCTTGGTGTACTCGTGCTGCGGCGCGGTGAGCACCTGCCGGGCCGGACCCTGCTCGACGATGTCGCCCCGGTACATGACCACCACGGTGTCGGCGCGCTCGGCCGCGAGGCCGAGGTCGTGCGTGATGAGCAGCACAGCGGTACCCAGGTCCTGGGTCAGCGCGGTGAGCTGGTCCAGGATGCCGCGCTGCACGGTCACGTCGAGGGCCGACGTCGGCTCGTCCGCCACCAGCAGCGCCGGACGGCCCGACAGGCCCATGGCGATGAGCGCGCGCTGGCGCATGCCGCCGGAGAACTCGTGCGGGAACTGGGCGGCCCGCTGCCGGGCGTCAGGCAGGCCGACCTCGTCGAGCAGCTCGACCGTGCGGGTCCGCGCGTCCCGCCGGGTACGCAGGCCGTTGTCGATCAGGCCGGCGTCGATCTGCCGGCCGATCTGCATGATGGGGTCGAGGTTGGTCATCGGGTCCTGCGGCACGAGGCCGAGCTCCGTGCCGCGCAGCTGCGCCATGCGCTGCGGGATCACCCTGCCCAGGTCCTCGTCCTTGAACCAGATGTGACCGTCGGCCACCGAGCCGTTGCTCGCGAGCAGCCCGAGCACCGCCATGGCCAGGGTGGTCTTGCCCGATCCGGACTCGCCCACGATCGCGACCGTCTGGCCGCGACGGACAGTCAGGCTGGCGTTCGACACTGCACGCGCCGCGCCGTGCTCCGTACGGAAGTCGACGCACAGGTCCTCGACGCGCAGCACGACGTCCTCGGCCGCTGCCACGGTGGTGGCCTCGGCTGTCTTCTTGTCAGGGGATTCGCTCATCGTCGGGTCCTGTTCCGGGGGTCGAGGGCCTCACGCAGGCTCTCGCCCACGAGGGTGAAGCCGAGCGCCGTCACGGCGATGCAGATACCGGGCAGGATCGCCAGCCGCGGCGCGACCGCGAGCTCCTGCTGCGCGGCCGTCAGCATGCGGCCCCACTCGGCGGTGGAGGGCTCGCCGCCACCCAGACCGAGGAAGGAGAGCGCTGCGGCCTCGATCACGGCGGTGGCCAGGCTCAGCGTGGCCTGCACGATGACCGGGCCCACGCTGTTCGGCAGCACGTGGCTCATGGTCACCGATCTGCGCGTCAGACCGAGGGCCGACGCCGCGAGCACGTAGTCCTGCCCCTTCTGCGCCAGCATCGAACCGCGCAGGAGCCGGGCGAAGATCGGGATCTGCACCACACCGATGGCGACGATCACCGCCATGGACGACTGACCGGCGATCGCCGCGATCGACACCGCGAGGAGCAGCGACGGCACGGAGAGCATGAGGTCCACCAGGCGCATGATCGCGAAGTCGACCCACTTGCCGAACCAGCCGGCCAGCAGGCCGAGCAGCAGGCCGCCCGTCAGGCCGAACAGCGTGGCAAGGATGCCGACGAGCAGCGAGGCGCGCGCACCCCAGATCAGCTTGCTCAGGAGGTCGCCGCCGTAGCGGTCCAGACCGAGCGGGAACTCGGCCGACGGGCCGGGGATCATCGTGGGACGGATCTGGTCACGGCCCGGCAGCTCGGTGCCCCCGTACGGCGCCAGCACCGGAGCCAGCACCGCCACGAGCACGAACACCGCCACGATCACGCCGCCGACGATGGCGACGGGGTTCTTGCGCAGGGTGCGCCACGCGCGCGCCCAGACGCCCTCGCCGCCGTGGTCGGCGCCGGAAGGACCGTCGCCGTGGATGCTCGTATGGAGCGGCGCCGCTGCGGCGCCGTCGGTCACAGGAAGCTCGTTGGCACTCACTGCTGCCTCCTCAGCCGCGGGTCGATCAGCCCGTACGACACGTCGACGATCAAGTTCACGAGGGCGTACACCACTGCGATCAACAGGATGAAGCCCTGCATCACCGGGTAGTCGGCGGCGAACACCGAGTCGGCAAGGAAGCTACCGATGCCGCTGAACGCGAACACCGTCTCGGTGAGCACCGCGCCGCTGAGCAGCAGTCCGACCTGCAGGCCGATCGTGGTGACGACCGGCAGCATCGCGTTCTTCAGGATGTGCTCGTTGCGTAGCCGCGCCGGCCTGATCCCCTTGGCACGCGCGGTGCGCACGTAGTCCGCGTTCTGCACCTCGGAGACCGCCGCGCGGGTCATGCGGGCGACGATCGCCAGCGGGATGGTGCCCAGCGCGACGCCGGGCAGGACCAGGTGCATCAGGGCGTCCCATGCCGCGTCCCACTCGCCGGTGAGCAGGCCGTCCAGGACGTAGAAGTTGGTGGGGTGGGTGGCGATCATCGTGACGTCCTGCCGGCCCGTCGTCGGGAACCAGCCCAGCTCGACGGCGAACAGGTACTTGAGGATGAAGGCCAGGAAGAACACCGGCACGGTGACGCCGATCAGCGAGACCACGACGGCGGAGTGGTCGACGATCGACCCGGACCGCCGCGCCGCGACGTACCCGAGCGGGATACCGATGCCGATCGCGAAGATCAGGGCCACGAGGGTGAGCTCGATGGTGGCGGGGAAGCGGGTGATGAACTCCTCCAGCACCGGGCGCCCGCTCTGGAGGGACACCCCGAAGTCGCCCTGGAGGAGCTGGAGCAGGTACTTGCCGTACTGCACGGGCAGCGGCTGGTCGAGACCCATCTGGGCCTCGATCTCCGCCGCGGCCTCGGGGGTGTACCGCTCGCCCAGCATGGCCTGCACCGGCCCGCCGGGCAGCGCGCGCACCCAGCCGAACAGCAAGATCGAAAGCCCCAGCAGGAGGGGTATCAAGAGCAGCAGCCGCTGCACAATCAGTCTGAGCATCGTTCCTCGACAGACATGCGATTCATCGGTCACTCCGGCGGCCGGGCTCGTGGCCCTGCCGCGGAGGACTCCGGACAGCGGTCGGGGCGCGGCAGCCGCCGC
>NZ_JBEZZF010000029.1:0-64037 GCF_040639055.1 Promicromonospora sp. NPDC023987
CCGCGGTCCCCCCTTCGACGCAGTCGGGAACCCCGGTCGACGCCGTCGCCGTGCCGTTCGGCGCCGGGTCGGTCCGTCAGCCCAACTCGGGGAACCAGAGCGCGATCTCGCGCGCCGCCGACTCCGGCGAGTCCGAGCCGTGCACCAGGTTCTGCTGCACCTTGGTGCCCCAGTCGCGACCCAGGTCGCCCCGGATGGTGCCGGGGGCGGCGTCGGTCGGGTTGGTGGCGCCTGCCAGCGAACGGAAGCCGGGGATGACGCCCTCGCCCTCCGCCACGACGGCCAGGACCGGGCCCGACATCATGAATTCGACGAGGGGCCCGTAGAACGGCTTGCCCTCGTGCTCGGCGTAGTGGGCGGCGAGCTGCTCGGTGGTGGCGTTCTTCAGCTCCACGGCCCGCAGCGTGTAGCCCTTGGCCTCGATGCGGCGCAGGATCTCGCCGGACAGGCCGCGGCGGACGCCGTCCGGCTTGACGAGGACAAGGGTGCGCTCGGCCACGGGCTGCGTCGAGGCCTCCGTGGGCAGGGTCTTCTCTGCGACGTCGGTCATGGAGCAACCCTATCCGTGCCGGCGCACAGACATGACCGGGCGCCTCGGTGGCTGATCAGCCCATGTTCGGGGCGGTCTCCGGATGGGCGGCGTCGTACTCCGCACGTTCCCGGTCCACGCGCGCACCGAGCCGCAGCGCGTAGATCCACAGCACCACGAAGATGCCGCCGACCAGGTACATCATGGGCACCAGCAGGCCCATCGCGAGCACCGGGATCTGCGCCACGGTGCCCGCCGCCCGGCCGGCGGCCGAGCCCTGGGCCCGCGAGAGGATCACGAGCACCAGGGCGAGGACGCCGCCCAGCACCCAGATCACCGCGCTCGACTCGATCTGGAGCGGCCCGCGCCCGAACTCGGAGCCGCGCAGTGCCCACACCACCATCGTCGCGAACAGCACGAGAAACACCTCGAGCAGCAGCGTGGTGGACGTGAACTGCACCAGCGCGGACTTCTTGGGCTTGATGCGGTCGCCGGGGGTGGGTTGGTCCTTGCTCACCGGTCCAGGATATCCGTCTCCTTGTCCTCCACGACCGCCTCGCCGCGCGCCACCATCCCGGCCTCGCCCGAGAGCTTGATCTCCTTGAGGAAGAGCGCGAGCACGAGGCCCACCGCGACCAGGGGCACGAGGTACCAGAACGCCGGCGCGAGGGAGTCCGCGAACGCGTCGACCACGCCGCTGCGCAGCGGCTCCGGGAGCTGTTCCACGATCGCCGGCGTCAGGCCGGAGCTGCCACCAGCGGGCGCCGCACCCTCCGGGAGGCCGCCGAAGACGCCCTCCAGGTTGTCCGAGAGGCGCGAGGTGAACACCGTGGTGAACGCCGCGGTGCCGACGGCGGCGCCGATCTCACGGAAGAAGTTGTTCGACGACGTCGCCGTGCCCAGCTCGTGCGGGTCCACCGAGTTCTGCACCGCGAGCACGATCGTCTGCATGATGAGGCCCATCCCGGCGCCGAGCACGAAGATCATCGCGCCGAACAGCCACAGGGACATGCCGCCCTCGAGTCGGGTCAGCCAGATCATGCCCGCGATCGTGATGACCAGACCCGCGACGGGGTACATCTTGTAGCGGCCGGTCTTCGATATCGCGAAGCCCGAGACGATCGAGGTCAGCATCACGCCGGCCATCATCGGGAGCATCAGCAGGCCGGACTCGGTGACCCCCGCGCCGGCCGACATCTGCAGGAACGTCGGCAGCATCGCCATCGCGGAGAACATGCCCATGCCGAGCACCAGGCCGATGAGCGTGGTGATGGTGAACGTGCGGTTCTTGAACAGCCGCAGCGGGATGAGCGGTTCGGACACCCGGTTCTCGATGAACACGAACAGACCGACCACGACGGCGGTGCCGAGCACCAGGCCGAGGAGCATCGGGTCGGACCAGTCGTAGCCATCGTTGCCGAGCGACTCCCAGCTCGTCAGCAGCACGATGCCGGTGGTGCCCAGCGCCATGGTCAGGATGCCGCCCCAGTCGGTGGGCCTGGTGGTGCGGTGCGAGGGCAGCTTGAGCGCGAAGTAGGCGATGAACCACGCGGCGATGCCGATCGGCACGTTGATCCAGAACGTCCAGCGCCAGCCCGGGCCGTCGGTGAGCCAGCCGCCGAGCAGCGGGCCCGCGACGGCGGAGATGCCGAACAGGGCGCCCATGGGACCCATGTACTTACCGCGGTCGGACGCGGGGATGATATCGGCGATGATCGCCTGCGACAGGATCATCAGGCCGCCGCCGCCGAGGCCCTGCACGGCGCGCCAGGCCACGAGCGACTCGAACGTCTGGGCCATGCCGCCGCCGACGGACGCGACGACGAACAGACCGACCGCCACGAGGAACGGCCAGCGGCGGCCGTACAGGTCACCGAACTTGCCGTACAGCGGCATCGCGATGGCGATCGCCAGGATGTAGGCGGTGATGACCCAGCCCTGGTGCTCCACGCCGTTCAGCTCGCCCACGATGGTGGGCATGGCGGTGCCGACGATGGTCTGGTCCAGGGAGGACAGGAACATCGAGGCCATCAGGGCCCCGAAGATCAGCCAGATCGTGCGCTGGTTGAGGACCACCAGCGGCTTGTCCGGCGCCTCGGTGACGGCGTGACTCATGAGGGGTGTGTGCCTTTCTGGGGAGCAGATCGAGCTGGGCCTGGGGAGGCGGAGCGAGGGTCAGGAGTCGAGGTCGTGCGCGACGACGTCGACGAGCTGCGCGACGGCAGCGGGCAGGTGGTCGGCGGGGCCGCCGGTGTACCCGGTGTGCTCCCAGGCGACGAGCGTGGTGCGGATCAGGAGCAGGACGAGCATCGTGAGCAGCTCGTTGTCGGTGCTGAACGGCTTGACCGCCCGGCGGGCCTCGAAGAGCTCGACGAGCTGGGTCTTGTGCCGGTCCATCCAGACCACGTGGCGCTGCAGCAGACGCGGCTCACGCTGCAGGAGATCCATCGCCCGCACCGTCCGGCCGTGGGTCTCCGCGTGCGGCGTGAGCAGGGAGGAGACCAGGGACTGCAGGTCGGACAGCAGCCGGCCCGTCGGACCGCCGTCGACGAACGTCCGGATGTCGTCCTCCGACAGGCCGACGTCCTCCGCGCCGAGCACCGCGTCGTCCTTGGTCTCGAAGTAGTTGAAGAAGGTGCGGGCCGAGACCCCGGCCTCTGCGCTGATCATCTCGACCGTCACGGCATCGAGGCCGTGCTCCGCGACCAGCGCCTGCGCGGCGTCGATCAGCGCCGCACGCCGGGCGCGCTTCTTGCGCTCGCGCAGCCCCTGCTCGGCCGGTGTCCCCTCGAGCGCCGCGGCGAGCTCACGCAGGTCAGGGCGCGGCTCGGCGTCAGCGGGCGCGGCTGGCTCGCGGGAGGCGGTGGGGACCATGCGCTAATTCTTGCACTGCACGCAAAAATTCATCAACTGCAAAAAGCTGAGACGGCGGTCACACCTCGCCGAAGCCACCGTCGATCATCTCGACGACGGTCGCCACCGCCTCAGCGGCCCGCTCCCCCGTCGCCTCGACGCGCAGCTCGCGCCCCTGCGTGGCCCCGAGGGCCATCAGCTGCAGCACGCTCGAGGCGTCCACGCCGTCGATCGTCACGGTGGCGCCCAGCTCGGCCACCTTGCGCGACACCAGCGCCGCCGGCCGCGCGTGCAGGCCGAGCGGGTTACGGACGGTCACGGTGCGCGAGCTCTCCGACTCCCCGCCCGAGGTCGCCCCGCTCGCCTCGGGCGGCTGCGTCGCCTCGCTCGCGGCGAACATCCGGATCGACGCGGTCGCCGACTCCAGCACCGCACCGAGGTCCGCGCCGCCGTGCGCCGTCACCGCCGCGGCGACGGCCCCCTCGACGAACGGCGCGCGCGCCAGCACCACACGCTCGGTCAGGGACTCGTCCAGCTCCAGCACCGCCTCGACGGTGAGCACCGAGGACCCGAGGTCCCCGAGCACCACGACGCCGCCGCCGTCCGCACCGCCGCCAGCGTCGTCGCCGGCGGTGTCGTCGGCCAGGGCCGTCAGCACCTCCGCGAGGGCCTTCTGGACCGCGTCGAGCGAGGTGCCCAGACCGCCGTCGGGCCCGCCGCCCACGCCGCGGATCAGGACGTCGGGCGCCATCTGCTCCGCGAGCTCCGCCACCCCTCGCGCCAGCTCGACGGAGTGGGAGACGAGGACAAGAGCCACGCGCGCCGTCATGCGGCGCCGCGGGGGTCGGCCGGCGTCGGACCCGACAGGGCCGCGGCGAGCGCCGCGCCCAGGACGAGCGCGGTGGACCGCGCGCCGGGGTCCTCGTGCCCCGCGCTGCGTTCGCCGAGATACGAGGCGCGGCCCTTGGTCGCGATCAGCGGGATGGTGCCCGTCGCCGCCGTGTCGGCGGCCTCCGCGGCCGCCCGCAGGACGTCCACCTCGGAGCCTCCGTCGCCCGCGGCGGCCTCACCGGCCTCGACGGCCGCGTGCCAAGCGTCGACCATCGTCTTCTCCCCCACCGTCGCCTTGCCGCGCGAGGCCACGCCTTCGAGGGCTGCCTCCAGCACCGCGACGACGGCGGGCGGGTCGATCTGCGGGCGACCGGACACCTTGGCCGCCCGGAGGTAGGCCGTGCCGTAGAGCGGCCCGGACGCACCGCCGACCGTCGACATCAGCGTGGTCGCCACGAGCTTCAGGACGTCGCCGACGGTCCGCTCGTCGGCGGGCACCGGCTCGGCCGCCACGTCGTCGAGCCGCGCCACCACCGCCTTGAAGCCCCGGTCCAGGTTCTCGCCGTGGTCGCCGTCGCCGATCTGCCGGTCGAGCTCGGTCAGCTCGCCCTTCGCGTCCGCGATCGCGTTCGCCGTCCGACGCACCCATCGCTCCGCCCAGTCCGCGTCCAACGCCATGTCCGGAACCCTTCCTGTCTCACCACCGGAGTGCTGCAGTGTTCACCGGCGCGTCCCAGAGGGCCTCCAGCTCGTCGTCCAGCCGGAGGACGGTGACCGATGCCCCTTGCATCTCGAGGGACGTCACGTAGTTGCCCACCAGCGAACGGGCAACCGTCAGGCCACGCTCCTCGAGAAGGCGCCGCGCTCGACCATAGACCACGTAGAGCTCGGACAGCGGCGTGCCGCCCATACCGTTGACGAACAGCAACACTCGCTCGCCGCTGCCCAGGTCCAGGTCGTCCGCGACCGGTGCCACCAGCATCTCGGTGACCGCGTCGGCACCGGCAGCGGGCACCCGACGGCGGCCCGGCTCGCCATGGATCCCGATGCCCACCTCGATCTCGTCGTCCCCGAGGTCGAAGCTGGGCCCGCCGACGTGCGGCACGACCGGTGCGGCCAGCGCGACGCCCATGGACCGTACGTTCGCGATGACGCGCTCCGCGACGGCGGCGACCCCGGCGAGGTCGGTGCCCCGGTACGCGGCCGCGCCCGCGATCTTCTCGACGGCGACCGTCCCGGCCACGCCACGGCGGCCGGCGGTGTAGAGCGAGTCCTCGACGGCGACGTCGTCGTTCACGAGCACCGACGCGACGGCGATGTCCTCCTCCACGGCGAGCTCGACGGCGGTCTCGAAGTTCAGCACGTCGCCCGTGTAGTTCTTGACGATCGTGAGTACGCCGGCGCCGCCGTCGGCCGCCTGGATCGCGGGCAGGATCTGGTCCGGCGTCGGGGAGGTGAACACGGCGCCCGGGACGGCGGCGTCGAGCATGCCGTCGCCAACGAAGCCGGCGTGCAACGGCTCGTGCCCCGAACCGCCGCCGCTGACGAGGCCCACCTTGCCCGTCACGGCACCCCCGGCGCGGCAGACGAACACCGGCGTCGAGCTGAGCCGGACCAGGTCGGGGTGGGCGAGCGCGAAGCCGGCCAGGGAATCGGCCACGGCATCGGCGGGATCGTTCAGCAGCTTCTTCACTTCCGGCCTCCTCGCGGGGCTGTTCGACCCGGCGGCGGAGCCAGGCCCGCACACGAGTCCCCTGAGTTCATGTAACACCAGAATGTCGCCGGACGTACAGCACCCAGCCCCTCGGTTGTGGGCGGTCAGCCGCGGCCGACCAGGATGCGGGTGTCCGCGACCGTGACGACAGAACCGGTGACGAGCACGCCGGTGCCGACGCCGCCGCCGTGCTTGTCGTTGGCCTCCACGAGGTCGGCCGCGAGCTGCAGCGCCTCGTCGAGACGTCCGGCTACGTGCACGCGCTCCTCACCGAAGACCTCGCGGGCTACTTCGGCGAGCGTCTCCGGGTCCGCCGACCGCTCCGAGGAGTTCCGGGTCACCACGACCTCCGCGACGGTCGGCTCGAGCACGGACAGGAGCCCCTCGGCGTCCTTGTCCGCCATGACGGCCACGACAGCGACGATGTGCTCCAGGTTGAACGACTCCTCCAGCGCCTCCACCACGGCTTCCGCGCCGGCAGGGTTGTGTGCGACGTCGACCACCACCGTCGGGCTGGTCCGCACCACCTCGAGGCGCCCGGGCGCGTCGACGTCGCCGAACGCCGCCTCCACGATCTCGGCGCCGAGCGCGCGCCCGCCGCTGATCAGGGCCTCGGTGGCCGCGAGCGCCAGCAGCGCGTTGTGCGCCTGGTGAGCCCCGTGCAGGGGCAGGAAGATCTCGGTGTAGACGCCGGCCGGCGTGCGCAGGTCGATGAGCTGACCGCCGACGGCGACCCGGCGGTCCACGACCTCGAGGTCCACGCCCTCGCGGATCAGGTGGGCGCCCGCGCTCTGGGACCGCGCGAGGATGGGTTCGAAGGCGGCGTCCGGCTGCTCCGCGATCACGGCGACGGCGCCGTCCTTGATGATCCCCGACTTCTCCGTCGCGATCTCGTCGAGGGTGGACCCGAGCCAGCGCTCGTGGTCCATGGCGACGGGGGTGATGACGGCGACCTCGCCGTCGACCACGTTGGTGGAGTCCCACGTGCCGCCCATGCCGACCTCGATGACCGCGACGTCGACGGGCGCGTCCGCGAAGGCGGCGAAGGCCATGACGGTGAGCACCTCGAAGAAGCTCAGGGGCGGGCCGCCCCGCTCCTGGGACTCACGGTCCGCGACGCCGATGTAGGGCGCGACGTCCTCGAACACCTCGACGAAGCGTTCCTGGCTGAGCGGCTCGCCGTCGACGGCGATGCGCTCGGTGACGCTCGTCAGGTGCGGCGACGTGAATCGGCCGGTGCGCAGGCCGTGCTCGCGCACGAGTCGCTCGACCATGCGCGCGGTGGAGGACTTGCCGTTGGTCCCGGTGACGTGGACCGTCCGGTAGGCCTTTTGCGGGTCGCCGAGGAGTTCGAGGACGCGCTCGACGCGGGCCATGGTGGGGTCGATGTCGTGCTCGGGTTGCCGGGACAGGATCTCCCGGTAGACGGCGTTGAGCGCCTCCTGGGTCGCGGGATCTGCGTTCTCGGCACCGCGGCTGGTGCCACGGCGGTTCTTGGATCCGTCGCGGAGTGTCTTCTTCAGAGGTTCGGCCACGTACTGAGGATAGGTTTCCTCAGGCCACTGGAGCGAAACGGGTGGATCACACCTGCTGCCCACATCCAAGGACGCGCAGCAGGTTGACCATGTATCTGCTGCCAGAAACCGGCGGATCCTGGCAGCAGATACATGGTCGTCCGCGGGGCGCTCGGCAGGTGGCAGGCAGTCCCATCCCAGAAGCTGTGCTGACGACGCGACACTGGTGACACTTCGGGGCGTCACCGCACATCACACACCGTGTTGCGGGATTTCACCCCCTGAAGAACGATGACTCCGCGGCGTCAGCAGGCGGTGCTTCGGGTTCGTCATGGGGAAGCGGCAGCATGAGGCGAAACAGCAGGGTACAGCGTGCGATTCTCGTCGGGACCATGGCGTTGACCGCGGCACTCACTGTTCCGGCGGCGGCCGGCACCACCGCCGTCGGGCAGCCGGAGACGAACAATGCCGAGCAGAAGTCCGCAGAGATCCGCACAGCCAGGCAGGCTGCCGTCGACCGTGCCGCCGGCGTCGCCACAGCACTCGCAGAGGTCCCTGGCTATGCGGGGGTGGCCGTCGACTACGAGGCCTCGAAGGTGACCGTCTCCTGGAAGGACACGCCGCCGCCCGCGCTCAATGCACTGGCGGAACGGGTTCCCGACGGCGTGGAGGTCGAGGTCAGGCGGACGGCGCTCAGCGGAGCCGACCTGCATGCCGCCAGCGCCCGCCTCCTGGACGCCCAGCGCACGGCACCTGCCCCCGTCACCGTGCTCACTGTCCTGCCGGCGAAGAACTACGCGGGTCTGGTGGTCGAGGTCAGCAGTGGCCCGACCGCCCCGGGCGCGGACGCCCTGGACCGGAAGCTGGAGCGAGTGGCGGGGGTGCCGGTGCGGCTCCAGACGATCCACCACGCCGTCGAGTCCACCGCGGGCGGCCGCCGTAACGACCAGGCACCGTGGAACGCCGGCGGGGCGATCGCGGCCAAGGACGGTACCGACTACTGCACGACGGGGTTCTCGATAGTCACCGGAGCGGACGACCACCGGATCGTCACGGCCGCGCACTGCAACAAGAAGGTGGGCGACCTGGTCCGCGACGGTGCGGGGCAGCGGCTGGGCACGGTCACCCACCGCGCCCCCGAGGTCGACGCCCAGCTCATCGACCCCGTCGGCGAACCCGAGACGGCGGGCGCCGTCCTGGGCGGCCCGTGGAACGCGACCCGCGCCCATGACCGCTACCGGTTTCCGGTCGCCGCCGTGCAACGGCCGGCCGTCGGGCAGCACATCTGCAGCTCCGGTGCTGTCACCGGAGAGCACTGCTCGACGATCCGCGCCACGGACATCGCGTGGACCTGCGGCAAGCAGACCTGCCACGGCTTCCGCGCCAGCCGCGACGACGACGGCGTCGTGGTGGGCGGAGGCGACAGCGGCGGGCCGATGTACACGGTCATCGACGGCAAGGCGTATGCCCGCGGCATGATCGACGGCGGCTCGAATCGCCGCAGCTGCGGCCGGACGTCCGTGTCGACCCAGTGCTTCTCCTACGTCTACGGCATCCCGATGGTCGACATCCTGGACCACTGGGACGCCCGCATCGACAGCTGAGCTCGTCCGGTCCGCCTGGAGCCACCGAGGCCAGTCTGGGTCACCGAGGTCCGGCTCGAGAACGACTTCGGGTACCGATTCCGGTGCGAATCGGTACCCGAACTCATTCTCGAGGCGGACCGGGCCGGACCCGGCCGGACCGGACCGGACCGGACCGGGGCCACAGTCCGGCCCCCGGTCAGGCCTTCGTCACCGACACCTTGCGCTCGGCTCCGGCGGCACCGGCCGTCACCGTGAACGACGCCGCGAGAGTCTCGCGCGTCACCAGCTCGCGATGCTGCTCGACGGCGGCGACCCACTCGGCCGGCACCGTCAGGTCGAGCGTGATCCGGTCGGCGACCTGCAGACCGGCGGCCTTGCGCGCATCCTGCACGTCGCGGACGACGTCGCGGGCGTAGCCCTCGGCGCGCAGCGCTTCGTCGAGCCCGAGGTCGAGCACCACGAAGCCGCCGCCCGACAGCACGGCGGCCGCGACCTCGGCCGACTCCGCCGACTCCGCCGACTCGCCACCCACCACGGTCGTCAGCTCGTACTCCGTCTCCAGCAGCTCCACGTCGCCGGTCTCCGTGGCGACCACCACGGCGCCGGACCCGGAGACCGACCACGCACCGGACTTCGCCGCCTTGATCACAGCCTGCACGCCGCGGCCCAGGCGCGGCCCGGCGGCCCGGGCGTTCACCGCGAGCCGCTCGGTCACACCGAACTCGGCGGCGACCTCGGGCGAGAACTCGACCAGGCGCACCTCCTTGACGTTCAGCTCGGTCTCCATCAGCCCGGTGAACGGCGCGACGCCGTCCGGGTCCGCCACGGCCACGACGAGCGACCGCAGCGGCTGCCGCACGCGCAGCTTGTTCGCCTTGCGCAGCGCCAGCGTCTGCGACACCACCGCCCGCGCGGACTCGACGGCGGCGACGAGGGCGTCGTCGGCCACGAGCGTGTCGCCGACGTAGCCGGGGGTCCCGGCAGACCCGGCCAGCGACGGCCAGTCCGCCAGGTGGACCGAGCGCCCACCGGTCAGCCCGCGCCAGACCTCCTCCGTGAGCAGCGGCGCCAGCGGCGCCATGACCCGGCACAGCACCTCGAGTGCCGCTGACAGCGTGTCGAAGGCGTCGGCGTCCTCCGCCCAGAACCGGTCCCGCTGGGTGCGCACGTACCAGTTGGTCAGGGCGTCGAGGTACTGGCGGACGGACTCGCAGGCACCGGCGATGTCGTACCCGTCGAGCCGCTCGGTCACGTCCGCGACCAGCCCGCGCGTGCGCGCCAGCAGGTAGCGGTCCATGACCGGCAGCCCGGCCACCCGCTCGGCGGTCAGGGGCTGCGCGGAGTAGCCGGCGCCGTCGTCGGCGGCATTGGCATACAGCGTGTAGAAGTAGTACGTGCTCCACAGCGGCAGCAGCACCTGGCGGACGGCGTCGCGGATGCCCTCCTCGGTGACCACGAGGTTGCCGCCCCGCAGGATGGGCGACGCCATGAGGAACCAGCGCATCGCGTCGGAACCGTCGCGGTCGAAGACCTCGTTGACGTCCGGGTAGTTCTTCAGCGACTTCGACATCTTGCGGCCGTCGGAGCCCAGCACGATGCCGTGCGAGAGCGCCGTCTGGAACGACGGCCGGTCGAACAGGGCGGTGGCCAGGACGTGCAGCGTGTAGAACCAGCCGCGCGTCTGCCCGATGTACTCGACGATGAAGTCGCCCGGGTAGTGGTGCTCGAACCAGTCGGCGTTCTCGAACGGGTAGTGCACCTGCGCGTACGGCATCGAGCCCGAGTCGAACCAGACGTCCAGGACGTCCTCGACGCGGCGCATGGTGGACTGCCCCGACGGGTCGTCCGGGTTGGGCCGCGTCAGGTCGTCCACGAACGGGCGGTGCAGGTCCGGGTTGCCGTCCTTGTCCTGCGGCACCCGGCCGAAGTCACGCTCGATCTCCGCGAACGACCCGTACACGTCGATGCGCGGGTAGGCCGGGTTGTCCGACTTCCACACCGGCACGGGCGAGCCCCAGAACCGGTTGCGCGTGATGGACCAGTCGCGCGCGTTCTCCAGCCACTTGCCGAACTGCCCCTGCTTGATGTGGTCGGGCACCCAGGTGATCTGCTCGTTCAGCTCGACCATGCGGTCCTTGAACTTCGACACCTCGACGAACCACGAGGACACGCCCATGTAGATCAGCGGCTGGCGGCAGCGCCAGCAGTGCGGGTAGGAGTGCGCGTACTGCTCGCGGCGCAGCAGCACGGTGCCCGACGACGTCCGCCCCGCCTCGTCGTCCGCCATACCGCGCGTCCGGGCCTTGAGGTGGTCGATGATCGGCGCGTTCGCGTCGAAGACCTGCAGCCCGGCGTACTCCTCGACGGGGAAGGTGAAGCGTCCGTCCGCCCCGACGGGGATGACGGGCTCCACGCCCTCACGGTCGCTGACCTGCTTGTCCTCCTCACCGAAGGCACCGGCGTTGTGGACCAGGCCCGTACCGTCGGTGGTCGTGACGAAGTCGGCCTCGACCACCCGGTGCGCGCCCTCGTGGCCCGCGAAGTAGGAGAACGGCGGGGCGTAGGCGGCGCCAAGGAGGTCGCTGCCCTTGAGTCGCCCGACGACGTTCGGCGCCTCGGCACCCTCGTCCGTCAGCTCGCGTGCGTAGGCGTCCACGCGCGCCTCTGCGAGCACGTACCGCTGCGGGGTACCGGTGAAGGAGGACTCGACGATCGCGTAGTCGACGTCCGGGCCCACCATGACGAGCAGGTTGGAGGGCAACGTCCACGGGGTCGTGGTCCAGATCAGCAGGTGGTCACCGACGCGGAGCGCGTCGTCCCCACTGGTCGAGCTTGTCGAGACCTCGGTCACCGCGAACCCGACGGTCACCGACGGATCCTGCCGCTGCTGGTAGACGTCGTCGTCCATGCGCAGCTCGTGGTTGCTCAGCGGGGTCTGGTCGTTCCAGCAGTAGGGCAGCACGCGGAAGCCCTCGTAGATGAGGCCCTTGTCGAACAGCGACTTGAAGGCCCAGAGCACCGACTCCATGAACGTGGGGTCGAGGGTCTTGTAGTCACCCTCGAAGTCCACCCACCGGGCCTGGCGCGTCACGTACGTGCGCCACTCGTCGGTGTACTTGAGCACGCTGGACCGGCAGGCCTCGTTGAACTTGTCGATGCCGAGCTCGACGATCTCGTCCTTGGTCTTGATCCCGAGCTGGCTCATGGCCTCCAGCTCGGCGGGCAGGCCGTGCGTGTCCCAGCCGAAGCGGCGCTCGACGCGCTGGCCGCGCATCGTCCGGTAGCGCGGCACGACGTCCTTCGCGTACCCGGTCAGCAGGTGACCGTAGTGCGGCAGGCCGTTCGCGAACGGCGGACCGTCGTAGAAGACGAACTCGTTGCTCCCGTTCTCACCGGCCGGTCGGGCCTCGACGGACGCGCGGAACGTGTCGTCCTGCTCCCAGTACGCGAGGATGTCGCGCTCGAGATCGGGCAGGCTGGGCGACGCGGGCACGGTGCCCTCGGCGTCGCTGGGACGGTGCAGCGGATAGGCCATGATTCGGTGGCTCCTGGCGGTTCAGCGTTCGGCAGCAGGTGAACTTCGGTCTTGCTCTGCTGCGAGGACGCCACACCTTCGGTGCGCCGCGGTACCACCCCGCTTGCCGCTCGCTCCCGCGTGCGGCCGCTCGTTGACGGCTGTGACGGGCCTACCCGTCCGGTTCTACTGGGGTTCCCGCTGCCCGACCCTTCGACAGCTCAGGGACGGCGGGCTACCTGTTCTTCCGGAGGCTCACCGGTGATGGCCGGGTCGATGCCTGTCAGGCAATCGTACCGGGCGGCGGCAACCGGAAAAGCCTGGCGTGCAACCTGTTCCCGCCCCGCGTGCGTCCTGTTGTCATGAACGCAATCAGCCAAGCGACCGGTCCGCCGGCCGGCGCAGCGGTCAGTGGGCCCTGGCGGGCCGAGCCCGAGTTCTCGGTGGTCCGCACCGGGACGTCCGCGGAGGAGCAGTTCCGGCTCTTCGCCGTCGACAGCACGGCCGCCCTGCACCGCATCGCCTACCTGCTGTGCGGCGACGACCACCGCGCCCATGACCTCACCCAGATCGCGCTGGAGCGCACCTATCGGCACTGGTCCCGGCTCAAGGACAGCAACCCGTTCGCGTACGCCCGCCGGGTGCTGGCGACCGCACGGATCGACGGCTGGCGGCGCACGCGCCGTGAGGTCCTGCAACCACCGGAGGACGTCGCGGTCACCCAGGAGGCGAGACGCTCCCCCGCCGTCGACAGCGGGGCGCAGGTCGCCGAGCGGGAGCGCCTCGTGCGCGCGCTGCGGCAGCTCGGCCCCGGCCAGCGCCGCGTGGTGGTGCTGCGCCACCTGCTCGACCGGTCGGAGGCCGATGTCGCCGAGGAGCTCGGCGTGAGCATCGGCACCGTGAAGTCACAAGGCGCACGCGGACTCACCCGCCTGCGCGACCTGCTGTCGGAAGGACAGGACGCATGACCACGAACAGCCGCTCAACCCTCGAGCCGGTCGACGAGAGCTGGGTGGCGCACCTGCGCGACCTGAGCGCCGACGTCGTGCCGCCCACCAGCACCAACCCGCACGCCATGTCGAGCGTGGCGATCCGACGCACGCGCACGCGCCGGGCGGTCTTCGCGACCGGCGGCGGCATGCTGACGGTGGCCGCCGTCGCCGGTGCCGCACTTGCCCTCAACGGCCCGACGGCGCCGGGCGAGCTCCTTCCAGGCGGGTCGACGTCGGTGTCGTCAGACGCCTCGATGTCGGTGGAGGAGCGGCGTGCAGAGGACGTGCAGGCGGCGGCACGGGAGGCGCTGGGGTCGGCGGGCACACCCGACGGCTGGAGCGTGCACGAGCTGGAGGGGCTCACCTACGCCTTGCCGCCCGAGATCGTGACCAGCGGCCCGGCCCACGACGAGCCCGGCGAGACGTCCGACATGTGGCACAGCAGCGAGGACCCGGACTCGCCGCCGTTCCTCCGGGTCGCCTACGTCACCCCGGACTACGAGTTCTACGACTCGAAGGCCGGCGGCCTGACCCAGACGCCGGGACCCGAGGCCACGTCGTTCGACCTGCCCGGGTCGAGCCTGGCCTCCGTCGAAGAGGGAACGGCAGACCTCTTCGCGGCGGCGGGCGGGAACCCGGACGCCGATTCGTCGGCCACTCCGGTCCGGATCCTGATCCACCGCGCCGGCGACCCCGGCAGGTACATCGTCACGATGAACCTGCCGGAGAAAAGCTCGGCCCTGGTGGACACCTTCATCGACACCCTGAGCCTGGAAAGTTGACCATGTACCTGCTGCCAAGATCGGCGAATTCTTGGCAGCAGGTACATGGTCAGCTCTGAGGCTGTGGATAACAACAGCCAACAAAGAGCATTATCAGGTGTAATGACGGCATGCCGAGAAGAAAGCGCCTCCCGCAGCCGCTCCTGAATCGCGCGCGGAGGCAGGCCGGCCTCGTGTCGTCCTGGCAGTGCGATGCCGTCGACGTCGGGCCATCGCAGCGCCGCAACCTGGTGGCCGGAGGCTCCTGGCAGCGCGTGACACGCGGAGTCTTCGACACGGGCATCGTCCCGAGCGGCCTGCACCCCCTCGACGTGGACCGGCTCCGGGCAGCCTGGTCCGCACTGCTGACCAACCGGCACACGATCTCGGTCGGGATGTGCGCGCTGGCGCTGCACGGGGTCAAAGGGCTCCCCCGACGGATCACTCCTGAGGTGACCTTTCCGCACGGTGTGGCGCGCAAGTCGCGGCAGGGCATCGCGTTCCGGCAGTACGCGACAGGCCTGGAGACGGTCGAGATCGCCGGCCGCGACGTGGCCACGGTGCGGTGCGCGCTGGTCCAGGCCCTGCCGACACTCTCCCGCGACCAGGCGGTCGCATGCCTGGACAACGCCCTGAACCAGGGCCTGATCCGAACGGACGACATCGCGGTGATCCGGCGCCGGCTCGCCCGCCGCAAGGGCTCGCTGAAAGTGATCCCCTACCTGCCAATGACGGACGGCCGGGCCGAGTCACCGCCGGAGAGCCACGCACGCCTGCGACTGCACGACGCCGGCATCGCGCCCGATGACCTGCAGCGTGACTTCTTCGACGCTCGGGGCCGGTTTCTTGGCCGGGCCGACCTGGTCTGGTATCTGGGCGACGGCCGATGGCTGATCGTCGAGATCGACTCGCAGGAGTACCACGGCGCCGAGCGCCAGGTCCGGCGCGACGCGACCAGGCAGAACGGACTGGTCGGAGAAGGGCAGAACATCATCATGCGGTTCTTCCCGTCGCACGTGACCGGCGACCACCTGGTCGGCGAAGTCGCTCAGGTCCTGACGCGCGAGGCCTGGCGTCCGGGTAGGGAGCTGCCACCGGCACAGCGCAGACGATGACCATGTATCTGCTGCCAGGATCGGCCAATTCTTGGCAGCAGATACATGGTCACCCTGCGGCCGCTCCCCCCGGCCGTGACTCAGATCACATGGCGGTCCGGAAATAGTATGTCGTCCACTAATGATTGACACTGGAGGCCTCATCCGGCCGGCCGGAGATATCACCAGGAGGAAACGACCATGGCATCACTGCTGCACCTCGACGCGAGCATCCAGGGCGAGAGCTCCGTCAGCAGGCAGCTGACCGCGCGTGCCGCCGACGCCTGGCGCGCCGCGCACCCCGACGGGACGGTGACGTACCGCGACCTCGCCGCAGCGCCCGTGCCCCACTTCGACAGCACGGCCAACCTCAGCCGCCAGCTTCCCCAGGACCAGCACACCCCCGCCCAGGCCGAGTCGTGGGCGCGGATCTCGCAGCTCGTCGGCGAGGTCACCGCCGCCGACACGGTGCTGCTGGGGCTGCCGATCTACAACTACGGCGCCCCGAGCAGCGTGAAGGCCTGGGTCGACCATCTGATGGCGCCAGGTCTCTCCATCGACCCCGACTCCGGGAGGGGCCTGCTGGGCGGCCGGGACTTCGTCGTCCTCGTCTCGCGCGGTGGCGGCTACGCCGAGGGTGCCCCGCGCCACGGCTGGGACCACGCGACAGCCTGGCTCCCCCACGGCGTGGCGCTGCTCGGGCTCGAGCCGCGGTTCATCACCGCCGAGCTGACGCTCGCCCACGTCAATCCGGCGATGGCCGAGCTGGTACCCCAGGCAGAGGAGAGCCTGCGTCAGGCCGAGGCTGCCGTCGACGACCTCTGGGCGTCCGCCGCCGCACTCGCCTGAGCACTGCTCGCGGCGTGATCCCGCACGTCACGGCCTCGCGCTCCCGTAGGCTGGGAGCGCGAGGCCGTGCCGACGAAAGGAGCTGCCGTGGACGAGCTGCCGGTCCTGGAGCAGTCGGTGCGTCGTTCGGGCGCGCTCGTCGACTATCTCGCGCGCCACCTCCGCCGACGGTCCGAGTCGGCGCTGGCCCCGCTCGGTCTGCGCACCAGGCATCTCGTCGCCCTCACCGTGCTCCGCGAGCGCCGCGACATCACCCAGCGCGACCTCGCCTCCGCCCTCGTCCTGGACGGCACCAACGTCGTCGGCCTGCTCAACGAGCTGGAGGGCAGGGGCCTGGTCGAGCGGCGCCGGTCGACGGAGGACCGGCGTCGGCACGTCGTCTCCCTGACCGACGACGGCGTCAGCCTGCTCTGCAAGGCGGAGACCGCGTTGACCGCTGTCGAGGACGACGTCTTCGAGGCGCTCACGCCGCAGCAGCGCGCCCAGCTCCACGACCTGCTGGCCGCAGCCACCTCGTCCGCGCCGGAGTCGTACTGCTGACCGTTCTCGGTCGCGGGACGGCACTTCGGGGCGCCGAGGGCGCCCGCGCGGGCTCCTCGGCGACGACGTCACCGAGGAGGGCGCCGGAGGTGGGTGCCGAGGTGGGCGCCGAGGGTCAGCCCACGCTGACGTTCACGGTGTGCCAGCCGGTGGCACCGTTCGGGGCGGGCGGTGCCTCGGCGTCGGTCTGGACCAGCCCGTCGGCGTCCGTGGCGCGGACCGTGAGCGTGTGGTCGCCCGCATCGAGGTCGAGGGACGCCCGCCACTGGCGCCACGTGTCCGAGCCGACGGTCTCGGCGAGCTCGGCGGGGACCCAGTCGCCGTCGTCGGCCCGGACCTCCACCGCGCCGATACCGGTGTGGGGCGCCCACGCGACGCCGGCCACCGTCACCGCGCCGGGTGTCACCGACGCGAACCCGCGCGGCACGTCGATACGCGACTGCACCTTGACCGGGCCGAGGGCCGACCAGCCGCGGGGCGTCCAGTAGCCCTGGTCGGCGTCGAAGGTGGTGACCTCGAGCGAGGTGACCCACTTGGTGGCCGACACGTACCCGTACAGGCCGGGCACCACGAGCCGGGCGGGGAAGCCGTGGTCCACGGGGAGCGGCTCCCCGTTCATGCCGATCGCGAGCAGGTTGGCCCGGTCCGGGTCCTGCAGGACGTCCAGCGGCGTCCCGGCGGTGAAGCCGTCGTCGCTGCGGGACAGCACCATGTCCGCACCCGCCTGCGGCTTGGCCCGCTCCAGCAGGGCCCGGACGGGATAGCCGAGCCACAGGGCGTTGCCGACGAGGTCACCGCCCACGGCGTTGCTCACGCACGAGAGGGTCACGTGGTGCTCCTCGAGCGGCAGCGCGAGCAGCTCGTCCCAGGTGATCGTGAACGGCTCGTCCACCATGCCGTGCACCTCGAGGGACCACTCCGCCGGGTCGAGCTGCGGCACCCGCAGGGCCGTGTCGATGCGGTAGAACTCCTGGTTCGGGGTGATGTAGGGGACCAGGCCGTCGACCTCCAGGTCCGCGCCGGCCGGCACCGCCGGCGCGGCCTTGCGCGGGGCGGGCAGGCGGATCTTCTCGCGCACGACGTTCACAGCCGCCGCACCCGCCGACACGACGCGCGAGCCCACCAGGGCCAGCACGGTCACGCCTGCGGCGATCCCGGTGACGACCAGGAACCCGCGCCGGTCGACTGTGCTTCCCGAGTCGGCGCGCAGGTCGGCGACCGGCCGCAGCCGTGCCATCGCCTGCCGCAGCAGGATCATCGCGCCACCGATCCCGACGATGCTGGGCAGTGCCCACAACGGCGTCGCGCCCGGGCGCAGCATCGCGACGATCGCTCCGACGACACCGACGGCTGCGATCAGCAGCGCGCCCGACGGCGGACGGCGCAGCTCCAGCCGGCCGGCGAGCGCCGCGCCCAGGGCCAGGACGACACCCATCGACCCGAGCAGCACCGCCTTGTCGTTGGTGCCGAACGCCTGCACGGCGAAGTCCTTGAGCCAGGGGGGCACGACGTCGATGACGGCGGCACCGCCGGCGAACAGGGTGCTCGCGCCCGGCGCGATGAGGGCGGCGACGAGCTCCGCGACGGCCAGCCCCGCGGCGCCCGCGAGGACACCGGCCAGCGCGGCCCACCAGGTGTCGTGCGGGGAGCGGTCGGCCCGCGGGTTCGCGGGACTCTCGGTTGCCTGAGTCATACGCCTACCCTGGCACGCGAACGCGAGCTCGGCGGGGTGCGCGAGCGAACCGTCATGAGCCTGTAAGGACCTGTCAGCGCAGGTCCTGGGAGTGACTTCGGTCGGTTGGTCCGGGCCCCGGGTGTGACTTCGGTCGGTTGGGATGAGATCGGTCAGTCAACCGGCCGATCTCATCCCAACCGACCGAAGTCACGACCGCAGCCCACCAACCAAGCGGCCCACCAACGACCGCAGCCCGCCTGCGCGCCGGGTCAGATGCCCGTGCCCCGCACGATCTTCGAGTTGTGCGCCTGCGCACGCGGCCGGATCGTCACCAGGTCGATGTTGACGTGGTCCGGCCGGGACAGGGTCCAGGCGATGGTGTCGGCGACGTCGACGGCGGCCAGGGGCGTGTAGCCCTCGTAGACGGCGGCGGCCTTCTCCGCGTCGCCGCCGAAGCGGACCAGCGCGAACTCCTCGGTGGCCACGGCACCCGGGGCGACCTCGATGACCCGCACGGGCTCGCCGGCGATCTCCCAGCGCAGCGTCTGGGACAGCATGTGCTCGGCGTGCTTGGCGCCCGTGTACCCGGCACCACCCTCGTAGGCTCCCTGGGCGGCGGTCGAGGTCACGTTCACGACGTCGGCGACGCCCTTGCCGGCACCGGCCTCGCGCAGGAGGGGCAGCACGGCCTTGGTGACCCGCAGCGTGCCGAGGACGTTGATCTCGTACATGCGGCGCCAGTCGTCGAGGTCGGCGTCCTCCACACGGTCCAGCCCGAACGCGCCGCCCGCATTGTTCACGACGGCGTCGAGCCCGCCGGTGGCGGTGAGGTGGGCCGCGAGGGCGGCCACGGCGTCGTCGTCGGTGAGGTCGACGACGTAGACCTCACATCCCGTCTCCGCGGCGAGCGCGTCCAGCCGCTCGGCGCGGCGGGCCGCGGCCACGACGTCCCAGCCGTCAGCGCGCAGCCGGCGCACCGTGGCGGCTCCGATGCCCGACGACGCCCCGGTCACCAGGGCGCGGCGGTTCGGCGTGGTCTCGGGACGGGTCTCGGGGGCGGTGCTGTCGCTCATGGCCGCACTGTAGTGCTTCGCCCCTCAGCTCAGCAGGCCGGCCGCGTAGCCGCCGAAGAGTGTGGCGACGAGCCCTGCCACGACCAGGATCGCCACGATCCACACCCACGGCACCCAGCGCGGCGGACCGTGCTCCTCGTGGCCCTGCGGCGCGCTCACCTGGTCGGACTCGGGCGGGGTCTCGCCCGGCTGGAGGTTGCCGCTCAGCGGCATCGTGCGGCCGTCCGGCTCCGGGTCAGGGTTGTGCGCTGCAGGATTCTCCGGGTCGTTCGTCATGGCAGACCTCCCGTGCCGTCGCGGGTCGTCTCCACCGTAGGCACGCCCGATTCCAGTCGCGCGCTGGGTGGGCCCGGCAGGCCCCGACGGGCGGTCCCGCGCCCGACGCCGAGAGCGAAATCGGCAGGGGCCGCCCGAGGGCGCCGGTGTATCGTGACGAACGGGTCGCGGGCCCTGCTTTGGCCCGCTGATGCGGCTCTCACTGTGAGCCGCTTCCCGCCTGGACGCGAGATGGCGCGTCGCTGCTCACCCCATGGCCGTTCCTGGCTGTGGGCTGTTCGTCGACCCCTGGAGCCATCGCGTGCACCCCCACCGCGTCCGTCCCGCTCGCGCGTACGTACTGCCCGCCCTTGCCGCCGTCGCGGCACTCGCCCTCGCCGCCTGCTCGGCCACCGCCTCCGGCGAGGCGAGCGCCGCGGGCACGACGACGCCGTCGGGCGACTTTCCGGTCACCCTGGACAACTGCGGGTTCGAGACGGAGGTCGCGGCGCCGCCGGAGCGCGTGGTGACCATCAAGTCGTCCACCACGGAGATGCTGCTGGCGCTCGGTCTGGGCGAGCGGATCGTCGGCTCGGCCTTCCTCGACGGGCCCGTGCCGGACTCGCTGGAGACCGTGCCCGCCGTCGAGGAACCGTTCGCCGACGAAGCGCCCGGCTCCGAGGCGACGCTCGCGCTCGAGCCCGACCTGGTCTACGCGGGCTGGGAGTCGAACCTGACCGCGGAGACCGCAGGTGACCGCGAGACGCTCGCCCGGCTCGGCGTCGCCACGTACGTCTCCCCGGCGGCCTGCAAGGAGGACGGGTACATGCCGGACCCGCTCACCTTCGAGACCGTGTTCGACGAGATCGAGGAGGTCGGCGCCCTGTTCGACGCCGAGGACGCCGCGGCACGGCTCGTGGCCGAGCAGCGGGCGGGGCTCGACGCCATCGAGCCCGACGACCGTGGCCTGACGGCTCTGTGGTGGTCCTCCGGTGACGACACCCCGTACGTCGGCGCCGGTATCGGCGCGCCGCAGATGATCATGGAGGCGGCCGGGCTGACCAACGTCTCGGCCGACGTCCACGACACCTGGACCTCGCTCGGCTGGGAGAACGTCATCGAGGCCGACCCGGACGTCCTCGTGCTGGTCGACGCCGCGTGGAACCCGGCGGACGCGAAGATCGAGACGCTGGAGTCGAACCCCGCCACCCGTGAGCTGACGGCGGTCAAGGAGGAGCGCTACGTCGTGGTGCCGTTCCCGGCCACCGAGGCCGGCGTGCGGAACGTCGACGCCGTCGCCTCGGTCGTGGACCAGCTGGCGGACCTGGCCCTGTGAGCCCGGCCAGCACCCGCGGGTCGAGCCTGTCGAGACCCTGGCTCGCCCTCCCCACGGCGGCCGTCGTGCTGGTCCTGAGCATCGGCGTCGCCGTGACGATCGGCCCGGCCGACCTGGCGCTGTCCGAGGTCGGCAGGTCGGTGGCAACACACCTCGGGCTCGGCGGAGCGCTGGGGCTGGAGCCGCTGCCGACCCTGCGTGACGGCATGGTCTGGCAGCTGCGGATGCCCCGCATCCTCACCGCCGCCGCCGTCGGCGCGGGCCTGGCGCTGTGCGGCGCGGTCATGCAGTCGCTGACGCGCAACCCGCTCGCCGACCCGTACCTGTTGGGGCTGTCGTCGGGCGCGTCGCTCGGAGCGGTGCTCGTGCTGCTAGCGGGCGTCCCGCTGCTGCTGCCGGTCGCGGCGTTCGTCGGCGCGGTCGGGGCGCTCGCCCTCGCACTCTCGCTCGCCGGTGCGCTCGGCACGATCACGCCCACCCGCACGGTGCTGGCGGGCCTCGCGATCAGCCAGCTCTGCGCGGCCGCCGTGTCGTTCGTGATCTTCTGGTCGGCCAAGGGCGACGCGTTCCGCGAGGTCCTGTCGTGGCTCATGGGTTCGGTGGCGTCGGCGACGTGGACGTCGGTCGCGATCGCCGGGGGCGCCGTCCTGGTGCTGGGGACAATGCTGGCGCTCACCGGGTCCGTGCTGGACGCGTTCACGTTCGGGGACACCGCGGCAGCGGCACTCGGGGTACCCGTGAACCGGGCACGATGGATCCTGCTGATCGGCGTCGCGCTGCTGACGGGAGCGCTCGTGTCGCAGAGCGGGTCCATCGGTTTCGTCGGCCTGATCCTGCCGCACGCCGTGCGGCTGTTCACCGGCGCACGGCACCGCCTGCTTCTGCCCCTGTCGGCACTGGCCGGGGCCTCGTTCCTGGTCTGGGCCGACACCCTGGCCCGCACCGTGTTCGAGCCACGAGAGCTACCGGTCGGCATCGTGACGGCCGCGATCGGCGCCCCGGTCTTCGCCGTCCTCCTCTGGAGAGGAAACCACCGTTGAGTGCTGGATATTTGTCCACCCAGACCCCCTCGACAGCGCGAATACCCAGCACTCAACGAGGGTTGGTGGGTGGACGGATCTCCTGGGAGATCGGTGGGCGGCTCGTGCTGGACGACGTCGGGGTGGTCGCCCCCAGCGGCGCCGTCACCGGGCTGCTGGGGCCGAACGGCTCGGGCAAGTCCACGCTGCTGCGGGTCCTCGCCGGGGTGCAGCAGGCAGGGCGCGCCACGTCGCCGTCCGACGGCAGGGCACCCGCGCCGTCGTCCGCTCCGCACGCGGCGACGACGTTCGACGGCGCCGACCTGGGGTCGCTGCCCCGCCGCGAGCGCGCCCGGGTGCTCGCGCTCGTGGAGCAGGACGCGGGCACGGACCTTCCGCTGTCGGCGCTCGACGCGGTGCTGCTGGGCCGGATACCGCACCGTTCCCTGCTCGCGGGCGACTCGGACGCCGACCGGGCCGCCGCATACTCGGCCCTCACCGCCGCCGGGGCGAGGGAGCTCGCGGACCGTGAGGTCGGCACGCTGTCGGGCGGCGAGCGCCAGCGCGTGCACATGGCCCGTGCGCTGGCCCAGCAGCCTCGCCTGATCCTGCTCGACGAGCCCACCAACCACCTGGACATCGCGGCCCAGCTGCATGCCATGCGGGTGCTGCGCGAGCTCGCGGCGGACGGCGTGACCGTCGTCACCGCCCTGCACGACCTGAACCTCGCGGCGTCGACCTGCGACCACCTGGTCCTCCTGGACGGCGGCCGGGTCGTCGCGGCCGGGCCGGTCGGCGAGGTGCTCGTCCCGGCGGTGCTGGAGCCGGTGTACGGGGTGCGGGTCGATGTGCTGACGCACCCGCGCACGGGACGTCCGGTGCTCTCCTTCGAGCGCGGCTGAGATGGGGGCCGACGGTCGGCCAGCGCTCGTGCCGCCTCCCGGGCTGACGGATCGGCCGACCTGAACCATGATGGGAGCCATGGCCGCTCCAGATCTCGTCGTCAAGGCAGGCAAGGTTCTCAACCCGTGGGTCCTCCGCGTCGCCGGACGCGTCCCGCCATGGGTCGTGCTGCACCACGTGGGACGCAGGTCCGGCAGGACGCACACCACTCCCGTGTTCGCGTTCGCGGCCCGGCCCGAGCAGGAGATCCTGGCCGTGCTGCCGCTGCCGTGGGGTTCGGGTACCGACTGGGCCCGCAACACGATGAGCTCGGGGACGGTCCGGCTGACGCGGGCGGGTTCGGAGTTCGTCGTGAAGGACGTGCGTCTCGTGCCCGCCTACGAGGCCGTCGGGTGGCTGGCGTCGGTGCCGTCGAAGCTCCTGTCGGCGGCCGGCGTCGAGGAGTGCCTGGTCGGGACCCTGCACGCGGCTTGACCCAGCAGGTCGGGCCGGTCGGTCGAGTCGGTCCGTCGAGTCGGTCCGTCGAGTCGGCAGGGTGTCATCGGGAGCTCCCGCGCGGGAGTATGTTTCGCGTCGTGAACCTGCGCAGAGCCACGCTGTCTGATGCCGCCGCGGTCGCCCGAGTGCACCACACGACCTGGGTGACGACGTACGGGGAGGTCCTCCCGCCCGAGTTCTGGGCGACGGCCACGCTCGAGCGCCGCACGTCGACGTGGGAGAGATGGCTCGCGAACGGCGCCGCGCCCCTGGTCGCCGAGGTCGACGGCGAGGTGGTCGGCATAGCGATGTCCGGTGACGCCGTGGAGCAGGAGCACGTGCTGCCGATCCGCGGCCGGCAGCTGTACCTCCTGTACGTCCTGGCGGCGCACCACGGGACCGGCGTCGGGCAGGCACTGCTGGACGCCGTCGTGCCGCCCGGTACCGGCGCACAGCTGTGGGTGGCCGAGGACAACCCGCGCGCCCGCCGCTTCTACGAGCGCAACGGGTTCGTCACGGAGGGCACGCGGATCGTCGACGCGAGCACCGCGGACCTCGCCGAGGTACGCATGGTCAGGTAGTCGGGTTACCGTTCCACCCATGTCTGACTTCCACATCCGCGCCTCGACGCCGGACGACGCCGTGGGTGTCGCCGCAGTGCACTGGACCACCCGGCGCGCGGTCTTCGGCGAGCTCCTGCCGCCCGAGCATTGGGAAACCGAGACGCTCGGCACCCGCACCGAGGGCTGGATGCGCATCCTCGCCGCGGGCAACAAGGCGCTCGTCGCCGAAGTGGGCGACAAGATCGTCGGCTTCGCGATGAAGAACCCGTCCGGCCCGCACCTCGGCCACGGCCCCGTCCGGGCGGTCGAGCTGCACGAGCTGTACGTCGACCCGAACTTCCACGGCACGAACGTGGGCCACGCCCTGCTGGAGAACGCCCTCCCGCCCGGGACGCCGGCTCAGCTCTGGACGTTCGCGTCCAACCCGCGCGCGCGCAAGTTCTTCCAGCGCGCCGGCTTTCTGCCCGACGGCGTCACGGCGACCGACCCGGACACGAACGTGCTGGAGGTCCGGCTGGTCCGCTGACACTGTGGCTGGGTGGGTGGCTGGGTCGGGGGGCGTGGTCGGTAGAACGTCAGATGATCGGCAGCCCGAGGTGCCGATCTTGCGACGTTCTGCCGACCACTCGCTCGGCTCACGAACCGCGTGCCAGGATTTCCGCATGACCAGCGCACACAGCGTCGAGCTCTTCGATGATCCCGCGGCCGTGCTCGCCGTGGCTGGCGATCTGCTGGCCGCGGAACCGGTGGTCTGGAGCGTCGTCGCGTCGGTGACGCATCACGCGGTGCGGTCGTTCCCGCCCGGTGCGCCCCGGCCGGAGCACCCGATGTGGTGGGCCGTGGTGCGCGACCCGGCCGGCGCCGTCGTCGGCGTGTCGATGCGCACGATGCCGCACCGGCCGCACACGGTCTGGGTGCCCGCCCTGCCCGACGACGCCGCGCGACTGCTGGCCCGGACCGCCCTCGACCGGACCACTCGCGCCGGCGACGCACCGCTGACCTCGGCGAACGGCCCCGTCCCCGCCGTAAGAGCGTTCATCGACGAGGTGCTGCGGACGACGGACGGGACCACCCGTGAGGGCATACCGGACAGGTTGTGGGAGGCGACGCGCATCACGCCGCCCGACCCCGCGCCGTCGGGCCGCGCACGCCGTGCCACGCCCGACGACCTGGACCTGGTCACCGCCTGGTTCGAGGTGTTCCACGCGGAGGCCGACGCCCAGGCGGGACGGACACCCGACGCCGAGCCCTTGCGGATCGAGGGAGCCCGGCGCTGGATCGACGAGGGCGGCGTCTGGCTGTGGGACGTCGACGGCGAGGTGGTGCACCTGACCGGGATGCGGCCGCCGTCGTTCGGCGTGGTCCGGATCGGTCCCGTCTACACGCCGGCCGAGCACCGCGGGCACGGGTACGCCCGCGCCCTCGTGGCCGAGGTGGCCCAGCAGGCGCTCGACGTCGGCCACCGGGTCTGCCTGTACACCGACCAGGACAACCCGGTCTCGAACCGGGTGTACGAGTCGATCGGGTTCGAGCCGCTGCTCGACCAGGTCAACCTGGTCGTGGAGCCGGCGGCACCGCTGGCGAGCTCCGGCCCGGGTCCAGCGACGAGGAGAGGCTGATGGGACGCCGGGCGATCATCTTCCACGGGACCCACGCCGAACCCGCCTGGATCTGGTACCCGTGGCTAGCGGACCGCCTGCGCGAGCGCGGGTACGACGTCGAGACTCCGCACCATCCCGGGACCAACGCCGAGCCGATCGCGACGTTTCTGCCGAAGGTGCTCGCCGCGCACACCTTCGACGCGGACACCGTGCTGGTGGGGCACTCCGGCGGGGCGGCGCTGCTGCTGGCGCTTTTGGAGCACCTCGACGTCATCGTGGCTCAGGCCGTGCTCGTGGCCGGGTACTCGACGCAGCCGAACGACGCTGACGAGCCCGTGCTGCAGGACCGCTACGACTGGCCTGCCATCCGGTCCCACGCTCGCGAGCTGGTGTTCGTGAACTCGGTGACCGACGAGTTCGGCTGCGACGCGGAGCAGGGCCGGGCAATGTTCGACCGCCTCGGCGGGACGCTGGTGGTGCGCGACGACGGGCACTTCGTCTCGGAGACGCTGGAGGTCGTGGACCGGCTGATTCCCTGAGGGCGCGCTGAAGACGCTCTCAGCTGAGGCGGTAGAAGCGGAAGAACGAGAAGTCCGCGATCGGCAGGACCTCGAACTCGCCGAAACCGGCGGCCTCGGCGTACTCCCGCAGGCGGGGCGGGCGCATCACCGTCCCAGTGGCTACGCTCGGCCGGCTGGAGAGGCCGTCGGGCAGACAGATGAAGAGGCTGTAGCCATACATCAGGCGCTCGACCTCGTCACCGTCCGGCGCGAACGAATCAGCCACCGCTTCGTCCATCACGATCAACGGAGCGCCGGGCGTCAGCGACTTCCGGACGGCTGTGAGCACGTCGACCGGCCGGGGCATGTCGTGGACGCACTCGAAGGCGAAGGCCACGTCATAGCGATCGGCCGGAAGATCGGCGGCGTCACCGGCGGAGAACTGGAGCCGGTCTGCGACGCCGGCGGCCTGGGCATTGTCCGTAGCCATCGACACCGACGGTGCATCGATGTCGATCCCGTGGACCGTAGCGGTGGGGTACGCCAGGCCCAGCGCGATGCTCGACCAGCCGCCACCGCAGCCAACGTCGAGGATGCGGACGCCGGGGCGCGCAAGCAGCCGATGCAAGTCCTCGACACCGGCGAGCGCGTCGGCCAGCTGGTGCTCGAACCATGGCCGGTTCGCGTCCGACTGGCCCTCGCGTGCGTCATCGCCGAACTCGTCCCAGCTCACCCCGTCACCGGTGCGGTACGCCTCGAGCAACCGCGGGAGCGCGGGACCGACCGCGCCGAACATCCGGCCGATGGGAGCCAGAAAGTTGAGGCTGTGCTGGTTCGTCAGTACCTCCGCGGTGGCCGGTGGGATGCTGAAGACACGTTCGTCGGCAGCCCCGTCCGAGTCAAGGTGCAGCAGACCGGTGACGGCTTGTTGTTCCAGCCATTCGCGGGCGTAGCGGGCGTCCGTGTCGGTGCGTGCGGCCAGCTGGGGTGGCGTCGCGGGACCTTCCTCGGCCAGTGAGCGGTACCAGCCCAGGCGGTCTCCCAAGAACGTCGACATCAGGTCGACGGTGCCGAGGACAGCGCCGAAGAGACGTTGCGCGACTGCATCGGCTGAGGCCGCGTCCGTGCTGGGGTCCATCCCTCCACGGTCCACCTGACGGGTCCTCCGCACCACCCCATGTGTGGGGGATCTTTCGGGAAGAAAGGGCCGAGGTGTCTGCGGATCCGTCGCTGCCGGCCAGGTTGCGAACGTCCAGGTAGGCGCGATCATCTGGGGTGTCGCGGGTTGGCCTGTTCACAGGAGAACCTCCAGTGCCTGCCGGATCCGCGGCTCCGAACGCGGGAACGCCGCTGCCACGCGTAGCAGGGCGGACGGAGTGCTCCCTCGTCGTTGCACCCAGCGACGCAGCGCGGTATGTGCGACATCTTGACCTTCGAGGTGGGCGAGGCGGAAGCAGTCCACGATCGTGCGCTCAGCGGAGTACACCCACATCTGCAATGCCCCCTCCGCCCCGAGTGGCGTCCGCTCAGCGACCTCACCAACAGGAAGCAACGACAAGACAAGTAATTTCGCCTATGCGCAGCTACCTGTCAATCGAGTGTCGATGGATCCGACACGAGGCAAGATAGATCCATGGCTACCGACCTGTGGATCACCGGCGACCCCGACACGGACAAGCTGCTGAGCGACGACCCGTTCGCGCTCCTCGTCGGCATGCTCCTCGACCAGCAGTACCCGATGGAGCACGCGTTCGCGGGCCCGCGCAAGATCCGCGACCGCATGGGCTCGTTCGACGTGCACGCCATCGCCGACACGGACCCGGACGAGTTCGTGACGATGGCGACCACTCCCCCGGCGATCCATCGCTACGGGCGGTCCATGGCGGGCCGCGTCCAGGACCTCGCCCGCATCGTCGTCGACGAGTACGACGGCGACGCCGCCAAGGTCTGGACCGCGCCCGGCTCGGACGGCAGCGCCCCGACCGGCCGTGAGGTGCTGAGGCGGCTCAACGCGTTGCCCGGCTACGGGGAGCGCAAGGCCAAGATCTTCCTCGCGCTGCTCGGCAAGCAGCGCGAGATCCAGCCGGAGGGCTGGCGCGAGGCCGCCGGCGAGTTCGGCGAGGAGGGCTCGCACCGCTCGATCGCCGACGTGACGAGCGCCGAGGCGCTGCTCGAGGTCCGCGCGTTCAAGAAGGCCCAGAAGGCAGCGGCCAAGAACGCCGGCTGACCTCGGGAAACCCCGGCCTCCACGAGCCCCGGCCGCCCCACCGACCCGGTCATGCCCGGCAGGCCAGTGGGGCGGCCGCGATTGGCTACTAGCCGGTGGTGTACAGCTCGTCCGACGGGGCAGAGGACGGTGCCGAGGACGGCTCCTGGGCATCCATCGGCTCCTGCGCCGACTCACCGGCACCAGCAGGCTCCGGAGCGGACTCAGAGGGAACGCTGGGGACCGGCGACGGCTCGGCGGGGGCGGCCGACGGCTCGACCGGCGTGGACTCCTCGGCAGGAGCGGCCGACGGCTCGCCCTTGCCGGGCGCCGCGGCCTGCTCGGCGGGAACGCTGGGCACCGGCGTCGCCTCGGAGACTGCCGACGGCGCGACCGCCGGCTCCCCTGGCTCCGCGGCACTGGCCGTTGTGCAAGCGGTGGCCAGCAGCGCGACGGCGAGAGCGCTGCCCGCAGCGGCGGCACCTCGTACGGTGGCGCCCCAGGGGCTGCGACGGCGGACCGTGCTGCGGGTCGTGGACGGGAGAGAATTCGATCTGTAGTGAGTCACACATCGGTCAGTGTGCGTCGGGACGCATCCCATGACAGCGCGAGGATGTGACGAGGCCGACGCACCCGAGGTGTCATGCGGGGCCCGCTGCCGGACACAGACCGTTGAGCAGGCCCACGCCCATCCCCCGCCATCTGGAGACCGCCCTGTCCGCCCACACCGAGCCACGTGACCTCGAGGCAGGCCCGCTCACACCGGCGCAGACCGAGTCGCTGTTCGCCGAGCACGCCCGTGCGGTGCATCGATACGCGCGAACCCGGCTCGGCACGGCCGAGGCGGAGGACGTCGTGGCGGAGGTGTTCGCCATCGCCTGGCGCAAGGGCGAGGTACCCGACGACCCACGGGCCTGGCTCTTCGCCATCGCCCGCCGGGTGCTGGCCAACCAGGTCCGGGCAGAGCGGCGGCGCACCGCGCTGGCAGAACGGACGCTGCGGCACCCGGCGGCCCCGGGACCGGACGACGCGCGCCTCGTTGACGAGCTCGACGTGCTGCGCCGGGCGCTGGCGCTCCTGCGCCCCGCTGACCGCGAGGTCGTCGAGCTGCTGGCCGCGGCCGAGCTGAGCACCGCGGAGGTAGCCGGTGTGCTCGGCTGCACCACGCCGTCGGCGGCCACCCGCGTCTACCGCGCGCGACGTCGGCTGCGCGCCGCCTACCGCACCGTGACCGAAGGTCAGGAGACCTGACATGAGACGGAAGAACGACGTCCTGACCCGCGCCCGGCAGGCCCTGAGCCAGGTCGATGCCGAGCTGGACCTCGGCCGCGCCCGGTCCGAAGCGCTGGCGCGTGCCCGCTCGGGTCCGGACGCGCATCTGGACACGGACGACGCGGCGGGGTCCGGCGTGGAGATCCTCCGGCACGGACAGCGGCCGGCGCTCCCGCGCCGCCGTACCGCGGTGTGGGCGCTGGTCGCCACGGTGGCGTTGCTCGGGGGCGCTGGGCTAGGGACCGCCCTGCTGTGGCCCGGGCCCAGCGAGACCGTCCCGGGCGCGCCGTCGCCCGTTTCTCCCTCCCCCGGACCGGACCTGTCGACCACCGCCCCCGACACCAGGCCGACCGACGGCCCGCGGGAGTGCGCGTCGACACCACCGTCGCCGGGCTCCGTGCCGACGCCGAGAGGCCAAGGCCAGCCGAGCGGCGCACCGCTGTCGCAGCAGAGCTGCGAAGCCGACCCGTCGCCCGCGCCCTCGGACGACCCGGCCGCCGGCACGGACGCCAGGGCGAACGGCGGCGAGCCGTAGCGATCAGTCTTGACCTTCCACGTCGCTGCCCCTTGACGGCCCGGCACCGGAGCGGAACACTGTGACACATATCGTCACAGTGTCACACGGGGGAGAAGCCAATGGTCGACGGCGAGAGGCGCCGGGACGCCCTGCTCGACGCCGCCGTCGGGCTGCTCATGAGCCGCGGCTACGACAAGCTCACCATGGTCGACGTCGCCGAGGAGGCCGACCTGAGCCGGACGATCGTCTACCGCCACTTCGCCTCGAAGCGCGAGCTCGTCGACGCCGTCGCGGCACGAGCCCTGGGCGTCTACACGGTCCGCTGGCGCAAGGAGCTGGGTGCCGCCCCGTCACCCGGGACGGCGGCGAGCATCTTCAGGGCGGCTTTCCGGGTGGTGTCCGAGGATCCGCTGCTCGCCGCGATCGCCACCCGGGACCGGGACGTGTTCGGGAGGTACCTGCGAGACCCGGACGCGGCCATGCCCGGCCCGGCCGGACTCGGTCTTCTCGGCCAGTTCCTCGGCGCCATGCAGCAGGCGGGAGCCGTTCGGCCGGGTATCGACCTCGCGTCCGTCGCCGTCGTGCTGGACGCGCTGACCGCCGCGGTGCTGCACGCCATCCAGGAACACCATGGCCGGCTGGACGGCCCGTCACCCGAAACCCTGATCGACACCGTCACCGAGATGATCGACCGGATGCTGACGCCGAAGGCCCCGGACACCGACGCCGTCCTGGCCCTCATCGACGAGCGGCTCGGCCGGACGCCGTAGTTCCGAGGAAGGACACCCATGCAGATCACGATCCTCACAGCGGGCTCGCGCGGCGACGTCGAGCCGCTGCTCGGTCTGGCCGGCGCGCTGCGCGAGCTGGGCCACCACCCGACGGTCGTCGGGTCGCCGGACTTCGCCGAGCTCGCCGCGTCGTACGGCACGGAGTTCGAGCCGTTCGGCCCGTCCCTGCCGTCGTACGCGGACAATCCCGAGCTGGTCGACCTGGTCGAGTCGGGGAACATGCTCCGGTTCATGGCCTACGCCGCCAAGTCGCGCAAGCGGATCCTGCCGCAGATCATCGACGACATCTGGCGTGCGACCAAACACAGCGAGGCCGTCCTCTACAAGGGGCCGACGGCGCTGTACGGCTACAACGTGGCCGAGAAGCTCGGTGTGCCGTGCGCGGACCTCCAGTTCTTCCCCGTCACGCCCACCCAGGAGTTCCCGACGTTCCTCCTCGGTGACGGGAGCAGCCGCGGCGCACTGCTGGATCGTGCGGGCTGGTGGAGCACCGACCAGATGATCTGGCGCACGATGCAGCGTCCCGGCGTGAACCGGCAGCGGCGGGAGATCCTCGACCTCCCGCCGCTGCGGACGAACGCGCGGGTGCTCCAGGACCGGCAGGGCATGCCGCTGTACTACGCGTACAGCCCGCTCGTCCTGCCGCGCCCTGCCGACTGGCACCCCCGCATCCAGGTCACCGGCTATCTGCCCACGCGCGCCCCGGTCGGCTGGGAGCCACCGGCGGACCTCGCCCGGTTCCTCGACTCGGGCGAGCCGCCCGTGTCGTTCGGCCTGGGCAGCATCCCGGTAGCGAACCCGGGCCGGCTGGTCGACGCGTACCTGGAGGCGCTCGAACGCACCGGGCGGCGCGGCCTCCTGATCGGCGGCTGGGCCAACCTGGGTCAGGACCGTGACTTCCCGGACCACGTGCTGCAGATCGACTCGGTCCCGTACGACTGGCTGTTCCCCCGGCTCGCGGCGGCGGTCCACCACGGGGGCGCCGGCACGACGGCGGCGAGCCTGCGCGCCGGGATCCCCACGGTCATCACCCCCGTAGCGGCGGACCAGCACGCCTGGGGACGCCGGGTGGCCGACCTCGGCGTCGGACCGGAACCCATCAGGATCAAGAAGGTGGACGCCGACCGGCTCACGGCGGCGATCGCGCAGGCGACCACCGACGAGGCGCTGCGCGAGCGAGCCGCCGACCTGGGTGCCCGGCTGCGGCAGGAGGACGGCATCGGGCGGACGGCCGAGCTGTTCACGAACTACCTGCGCACGGCCGGCGCTCGGACGGCGCGCTGACCGCGCCGAGCACGGCAACGATCACCGCCTCCGGTAGGCCGTCGCCAGCACCGACACCGTCACCTCTGCGGGCAGCGCTCCGTCGTCGGACAGCTCCGCCGCGGTGACGTGGCGCGCGCTCGGCGTCATCAGCACCAGGTCCACGGCCTCCTGCCGGGTCAGCGGCGTCGTGTACTCGACCCGCTCCGTGCGCGCGGTCTCGAAGTACGGGTCCAGGGCCTGGTGCAGGCGTTGCTCCTTGTCCGGGTCGACCGTCACCATCTGCGTCACCTGGCGGCGCAGCTCGGCCAGGTGCCCGCCGAAGGGCCGCACCACGACCAGCACCCCGCCCGGGCGCAGCACCCGGTGGAACTCCGCCGGGTTGCGCGGGGCGAACACGTCGAGCACGACGTCCACCTGCTCGGACTCGATGGGGAAGGGCCGGAACACGTCCCACGTCGCGGCAGCGGCCCGCACGTGCGACTTGGCCGCCGCACGCAGCGCGTGCCCAGAGGTGTCCAGGCCCAGGCCGACGGCGCCGGGCAGCGCGTCGAGCACGCCGGCCAGGTAGTAGCCGGTGCCGCAGCCGACGTCGACCACCGTGGCGGGGCGTCCCGAGCGACCGGGGCGCCCGGGTCCGCCGGGGAGCTCGGCCTCACCGGCGAGATCCGCGACCGCCGCGCGGACGGGTCCGTACCGCCCGGCGGCCAGGAAGTCGCGCCGGGCGCGGGCCATCGGCCCGTCGTCGCCGCTGGTCGCCCGTGCCCCGGTCAGCAGACCGACGTACCCATGGCGGGCGACGTCGAAACTGTGCCGGCGTGGGCAGCGCAGCACACCGTCACCGGGCGACAGCTCCGCGCCGCACGACGGGCAGCGCAGCAGCGGCAGGATCGGGTCGAGGGCGGCGGGAAGAGAGACGGGCACGAGCACACTCCAGGCGACGATGGTTGGGCGGAGGTCAGACCCGGTCCTCCGGGACCGGGTTCGCGGCCCGGCCCTCGGTCGACAGGAGCAGGACGACGGCGTCGGGCCGCAGACCGATCGCCTCCCGCCAGCCGGCCTGTCCCAGCACCAGGCGGGCCGCCGCGAGGGTCGCCGCGCCACAGGGTCCGGAGTCGACGTCGAGCCGCGCCAGGTCCTCGACGGCGCCGGCGGCCTGGTCGTCGGAGACGGTCACCGCGCCGTCCAGCCCGTCCCGCAGCACCGGCCACGCGAGCGCGGAGACCGTGCCGCAGTTGAGCCCCGTCATGATCGTGTCGCCCGTCGGCGCCGTGACCGGCTCGCCCGCGCGCAACGACGCGACGAGGCCGGCGGCACGGTCGGGCTCGACGGCGAGCAGCGTGCCGCCGTCCGCCGCCGCGGCACCGCGGTAGTGGCTCACCACGGCCTGCGCCAACGAGCCCACGCCGACCGGCACGACCACCAGGTCCGGCCCGTCGAGGCCAAGGGCGAACAGCTGCGCGTCGGTCTCGAGGCACAGCGTCGAGTAGCCGTCGACGATCCACTGCGGGATGTCCGTGTACCCGGTCCAGGAGGTGTCCTGCACCAGGATCGACGCCGGGTCCGCGGACGCCTCGGCCGCCGCGCGGGCCACCACGTCGTCGTAGGCGCCTTCGACCTCCACCGCCTGGGCACCCTCGGTGGCTATCGCCTTCTTCGCAGCCTCGGTGATGCCCTGCGGGTAGTAGATCGTCGCGGTAGCACCGATCAGGGAGGCCATGTGGGCGACGGCGCGACCGTGGTTCCCGTCCGTGGCCGCGTACAGCCGGACGCCGCGGCCCCGGACCGCGTCGCGCACCGCGTCCAGGGTGACCTCGGCGAGCCCGAACCGCTCCCCGACCGCGCGCGCCGTCGCGTAGGACGCACCGAGCACCTTGAACGCGGGCAGCCCGAGGCGGCTCGATTCCTCCTTGACCAGCACGCGCCCGACACCGAGCTCCTTCGCGAGCCCGGGCAGGTCGCGCAACGGCGTCCGCTGGTATCCGGGCAGGGTGCGGTGAAAGTCGATGGCGGGCATGTGGTCGATTGTCCCCGACCACGCCGCCGAAGGCCGACCGGTCAGAGCAGGCCGACCGCCGCGAGCACCGTCGCCACGACGCCCGCGAGCGTGCGGACGTGGTTCCACGCGGTCCAGGGCCGCCAGTAGGCACGCCATCCGGCGGCCTTGTCGTGGGCAGCGAGGAGCCGGTTGTTGAGCGGTACGTTCAGGGCAGCGGTCACGCCGAACGTACCGATCAGGTAGACCGCGGCAGCCGCGAGGACCCACGCGCCGCCGTCCCGCCCGTCGACGAGACCCCAGATGCCCGTGACCGCCGGGACGAGGAGCGCGCCGAAGAAGACGGACATGAAGGCGGGCAGGGGCGCGGTCTCGTTGATGCCGCTCATCGCGGCCCCCGCGGCTTCGTCGGAGGCGCGGCCGAGGCCGCTCATGACGAACGACGAGAAGGCGAAGAACACGCCGGCCGACAGCCCCAGCAGCACCACTGAGGCCACGGCGAAGATCGTCCAGACCATCAGAGCCTCCCGGGCAGCGCAGCAGCGGCGGACAGCAGCAACTCTTGCACGCGGGCCACGCATGTTCCAGGTGATACGGGCAGGCCCGGGGCGCCGCTCGGGTCGGCTCGTGAGACGGTTCGCCACGCTCCGATAACAGATCGGGCACACCGGACACTTTTGGCCCCCGGAGTGTCGGTGTGCCGTGGAACACTTCGAGTCATGCTCGAACTTGCCACCGGAACCGGACTCGCCTTGTCAGCGGGCCTCAACGCATGGATCCCGCTCATCTTCCTCGGCGTGCTCTCGCGCTTCACGGACCTCGTGTCGCTGCCGGGCGCCTGGGACTGGCTGGAGAACGGCTGGGTCCTGGCGATCCTGACCGTCCTGCTGGTGCTCGAGTTCGCCGCGGACAAGATCCCGGTGCTCGACTCCATCAACGACGTGGTGCAGACCGTCATCCGGCCGACCGCGGGCGGTATCGCGTTCGGTGCCGGGTCCATGTCGGAGACGACGACGGTCACCGACCCCAGCACGTTCGTGCAGTCCGGCCAGTGGATCCCCATCGTCTCGGGCATCGTCCTCGCCCTCGGCACCCACGCAGCGAAGGCCGGCGGCCGCGTCGTGGCCAACACCGTCTCGGGCGGCACGGCGGCCCCGGTGGTGAGCGCGGCGGAGGACGTCACGAGCGTCGGCCTCGGGTTCCTCTCCGTCCTCGCGCCGCTCGCGATCATCCCGGTGATGATCCTGTTCGTGATCGGTGTGATCCTGCTGATCCGAAGCCTGCTGAAGCATCGGCGTGCCCGAGCGGCGGGGCACGCCGGCGGAGAGGGAGATGCCTACTATGTCTGACGTGCGCTCGATCCAGCGCGCCCGGCTCGCCTCGGCGGGCCTGGGCGCCCTGCGGTCGGCTGACGGTGCCGGCGTGCCCGGCGTCGTCGCCCGGCTGGGTGCCGTCCAGTCGCAGGAGCTGCACTCGTCCGCGTGGGGCGTGGCGCAGCGTCTGACGCGGCCGGCCACGCTGGCCGAGGTACAGGCCGCTCTGGCTGACGGCACGATTCTGCGCACGCACGTCCTGCGTCCCACGTGGCACTACGTGGTGCCCGAGGACCTGGCGCCGCTCATGGCCGCCACCGCGCCGCGGGTCCGCCGGGCGATGCTCTCGGCGGAGAAGCCGCGCGGCTTCGACCACTCGCTGCTGGCGCGCCGGCACGCGGTGGTGGCGGGGGCGCTGGCACAGGGCCCGCTGACCCGCAAGGAGCTCGGCGCCGTGCTCGCCGAGTCCGAGGGCGCACCGCTGGACACCTGGCACCTGGGCCAGGTGATGATGCACGCCGAGCTCGACCTGCTGGTCGCGAGCGGTCCGATGCGGGGCAAGCAGGCCACCTATCGGCTGCTGCCGGAGCAGCGGGCCTGGGACGAGGAGGAGGCGGTCGCCCACCTGGCACGCGCTTACGTGCGCGGACACGGCCCGTGCCGCGCGGAGGACGTCGCCTGGTGGGGCACCCTGACCAAGACGGTGGCACGGCGGGCAGTGGTCGATGCGGGGCTCACCCGCCACGAGCTGGCCGGCCTGACGCTCTGGACCGACGGCGACCTGCCCGAGCCGGCCCCGGAGGGCACGGTCCGGCTGCTGTCGGTGTTCGACGAGCTCTTCTGCCACGACTTCAAGGGGTGGCCCGCACTGAGACGTGACGGTGTGCCCAGTCGCTGGCTGTACGCCGGCATCGTGACGGTGGACGGGATGATCGAGGGGGCGTGGTCGCGGGCCCTCAAGGCACAGACCGTGGAGATCACCGTCGAGCTCAACGAGGAGCCGAGCCGCCCGGTGTGGGCGGCGATCGAGGCGGAGGCCGCGCGCTACGGGGAGTTCTGCGGGCTCGACCCGGTCCTGACGCGCGGTCCGGTGGGCAAGGGCACGATCGGCTGACGCGGCGCCGAAGCACGCGGGAGCTCGCTCCTACCCAGCGATCGGGCCCATAGCTCCGCACATTTCTGGACCCGATCGCTGGGTAGCGGGGTCCCCGAGCCGTGTGGGGGTGGCGCAGGTCGACGCGCGGTCGGCAGACTCGGCGCATGACTCGCATCGCCGTCGAAGGCCAGGCCAAGCGCACGCACCCCGCGGAGCGCGGCACCGTCTACCTGCACGTCGCGTTCTCGGGCACGCTCCGCAACGACGTCGTCGACCAGGTGGCCCGCACCCACAGGATCCTCGTGGAGCAGGCCAGGGCGCACGTCGCGGCGGGCGCCGCGGAGAAGTGGGACTCGGCGTCCGTGCACTCGTACGTCTACGACGACCGGGTCAAGAGCTCCGAGACGGGCGGCAAGCAGCGCGTCCGGCGGTTCCGGGCGTCGGCGCGCCTGTCGGTGACGTTCCGCGACTTCGAGGCGCTCTCGACGTGGCTGGCCGACATCATGGACGTCGACGGCGTCGAGATCGACCGGATCGCCTGGGCCTTGACCGACGAGACGCGCAGGATGCTGCAGGCCGAGGCCCGGATCGAGGCCGCCGAGGAGACGGTGGTGCGCGCGCAGTCGTACGCGGACGCGCTGGGCCTCGGCCCGGTCGCGCCCGTGGCGATCTACGAGGCGGGCCTGCGTGGCGGTGGTAACGGTGGCGGCAACGCCCCGATGCACGCGATGCGCGCGGGTGCCATGGCCGACGCCGGCGGCGCGCACGTCGAGCTCCAGCCCCGGGACATCGACGTCGACATCACGCTCTCCGCGGACTACGAGGCGGGTGTCCCCGCCGAGGGCTGAGGCAGCACACCGGCGGCACGCAGCCGGCGAAGCACCACGTCGTGGGGCACGGCGAGCGCCGTGCCCCGGTGCCCCACGGTGGTGGTGGCCGCCAGCAGCGAGTTCAGCAGGGCCTCCTCCACCGCGTCCATGGTCGCGGCGAAGAGCGGGTCCAGGTCGCGTTCGTCCAACCGGCTCCCGGCCGCGCCCGGTGTGCTGCCCGACGGCGGTGCGCCCGGCGTGCTGAACGCCAGAGCGTAGTCGCCGCTGCCGCCCGCGAAGTCCGAGCCCACGCGCGCCATCGCGAACACCGCCCGACGCGCGACCCGGCCCAGCTGCCGAGCGTCCAGGGGCGCGTCGGTGGCGACCACGATCATGCAGGAGTTGCCATCGGGCTCGTGCGCAACCGCCGACGACCCGTCAGAATGACCATGCGCCTGCTGCCAGGCTGGGCTCAGGGCGGTAGCAGATGCATGGTCATGCTCCGCGGCGTCGGCCGGGATCGGGACGCCGCGCACGATCAGCGTGCCCGAGAAGTTGGACTGCACCAGGGTGCCCACGGTCCAGCCGCCGACCACGCGCGACGAGGTGCCGATCCCGCCCTTGAACCCGAGGGCCATGGTCCCGGTCCCGGCACCGACGCAGCCCTCCTCGGGGAGGTCAGCGGTCGCGCCGTCGAGCGCGGCGAGCACGTGCGACTCCGCGATCGGACGGGCGCGGATGTCGCTCAGCCGGCCGTCGTTCGTCTCTCCGACGACCGGGTTGAGGGTGCGGGTCTCCTCGTGACCCGGGCTCGCGAGCACGTGCGTGACCAGGGCGTCCGCCGCTCGGAACGCGCTGAGGGTCGCGGTCAGGAGGATCGGCGTCTCGATCGCCCCGAGCTCGGCGATCTGCGTCGCCCCGACCAGCTTGCCGAACCCGTTGCCGACGAACAGCCCGCACGGCAGGCTGCGTCGGTCCGGGCCGAGGGCGTCGGGGACGATCGCCGTCACGCCGGTGTGGAGGCGGGGTGCGTCCACGATGGTGGTGTGCCCCACCCGTACTCCGGGCACGTCGGTGAGGGCGTTGTGCCGCCCGGTGGGCAGCGCGCCGACGACGATCCCGAGATCGCGCGCCCTGCGGGAGTGCTGTTCGTTGTCGCTCATGCCTCCAGCATCGGCGATCGGACAGGCTCTCGGCTCAACTCACCTTCAGTTGTTCGTCGCCGAAGTCAGCGACGAGATGCAGCGTTCCGCCAAGTGCTGCGATGTAGCGCCGCAGCACATCCTGCGTCGACACGTCGCCCGCCTCTATCTGCGACACACGTGCGACCGAAATGCCCATCTGCGATGCCACGTCGGCCTGCGTCATGCTTCGCTTCAGACGCATCTCAGCGAGCCGCCACCCACGCGACTCGTCGAGAAGTTTGCGCACACCCTCACTGAAGGCTGGTTCGCCCCCAGCAGCTTCGACCGCCAGAGCGCGATGCCGGGTGTCCCGCCAGCGCTTAACGCCGTCCATGTGCAGCCTCCTCTTCACGCTCACTCAGGTATTCGGCATAGAGCCGCTCAGCCCTCGGAACTGCTTCCTGGTACCAGCGGTTCCATCGCCCCGCCTTGTCACCTGCGACGAGCAGGATCGCCGACCGCCAGGGATCGAAGCAGAACAGGATCCGGATCTCGGTGCGGCCCACGGACGGGGGCCGGAGTTCCTTCAGGTTGGAGATCGTCGATCCGACAATGCTGTCCACGAGCGGGCGCCCCTCCATCGGACCGTTGTCTTCAAGGACCTGGATCGCACTGTTCACCAATCGATGCGTCTCGCGATCAGACTCTCGTAACTCGTCAAGAAACCCCTCGACGGCGTCCGTGATCAGGATCTCCCATGCCAAGCCGGCTCCCCCTTAAGAATATCCTTGATTAGCTCGGAAGCAAGCCTCCCAGACATCATTCGGATTCGCAGCACTTGCAGTCGTTTGTTGCGGATACGCAACGACCTATTCGCGCACTGAGTCAGCCGTTCGACATGACCGCTCGCAGAATGTCAGGGTGCGCCTCGATGCCGACGACTGCCGCTCCCGCTTCGCCGCGGCCCGGCACGCCTACCTCGCCACCGCCGACGCCGACGGCGTGCCACACCTCGTGCCGGTGACGTTCGTGCTGCTCAGATCCACGGGCGTTCCCACGGACGGCACAGCGACCGACGCCGAAGCCGGCGCGCCATCGGTCGACGAGGTCGTGGTCGCCGTCGACCACAAGCCAAAGACCACGCGGGACCTGAGGCGCCTGCGCAACCTCACGGAGAACCCGCGGGTCGCGTTCCTCGCCGACCGGTACGACGACGACTGGACGCATCTCTGGTGGGTGCGCGCCGACGGCGTAGCGACCGTCGAGCACGTGGAGCACGACGCGACCGTCGAGCACCCTGTGACCGTCGAGCACGGGGACGAGCAGGAGGGCGAGCCCCGCGCGGCGGCGCTGGACGCGCTCGCCGCGCGGTACCCGCAGTATCGCGAGCGCCGGCCGGACGGTCCCCTGATCAGGGTGCGGGTGACCGGGTGGTCCGGCTGGGCGCACGGTTAACGGTCACGCGGCCGTCCGGGTCGCTGGCACTTCCCTTCGAGGCCGAAGTTACTTCGCTTTGAGGCCGCTCAAAGCGAAGTAACTTTGACCTCGAAGGAGAGTAGTCCCAGAGGAGAGTGGCCCCGAGGGAGAGTGAGCAGCCGAACCGTCATACCCACTGGACGAGCTGCCAGACGATCCCGTTGGGGTCGGCGAACTGGCAGTAGCGCTCGCCCCACGGCTCGGTCTCGGGCGGCGTGACCACCTCCGCGCCGGCGGCGGAGATGCGGGCGAACTCGGCGTCGAGGTCGTCGACGACGAACGCGATGAGCAGCCCCTGGCCGGCCGGGCCCGCGATGCGCTCGGGCTTGAACGTCCCCAGGCCCACCCGGAGGAACACGACGTTGACGCCGGCCGTGGGGTGGTTGAGCGACACGAACCCGTCGTCGGACATGGACTCGGTGAACCCGAGGTGCTTCTGCGCGAACTCGGCCGACGCGGCGACATCGGACACGTTGAGGGACAGGGCGGTACCGGTGATGTTCAAGCGGGCTCCTCGCGTCGGGATCATAACCTTGTACGGCGTACAACGTAGGATGATTGCAGAATGTTCCCGGCCTGTCACCCCGATCCTGGAGACCCATGCCCCGTGAGCTGATCGACCTGCTCTGGCGTGACCACCCGGCCGCGCCCCGGGGCGGCACGCGCGGTCCCCGGTCCCGCGTCACGACGGGCGCCGTCGTCGACGCCGCGTGCACGCTGGCCGACGCCGAGGGTCTCGCCGCCGTCACCGTCCGGCGCCTCGGTGAGGCCCTTCGCATCTCGACGATGTCGGTGTACACGCACGTGAACGGCCGCGACGACCTGCTCGTGCTGATGGCCGACGCCATCTACGCGGGCATGTCGCTGCCCGCCCACGGGAACGCGGGCTGGCGCACGCGCGTGCGGCGCGTCGCCGAGGCGAACCTGGCCCTGCACGTCGAGCATCCCTGGCTGCTGGAGGTCGACGACGAGCGCACGGCGTTCGGTCCCGGCACCATCGCCAAGTACGACCACGAGCTGCAGGCGCTGGACCAGCTGCCCCTCGACGACGTCGCCCGCGACGCCGCGCTCACGTTCGTGCTCGACTTCGTGCGGGCCGCGGCCCGCGCCCGGCGCCGCGATCCGCGGGCCGACGAGATCGCGCAGAGCTGGGCCCGATGGGCGGGGCGTCTCGCGAAGTACCTCGGCGACGGCTACCCGCTCGCCCAGCGCGTGGGCGGCGCAGCCGGCCAGGCGATGAACGCCCCCTTGAGCCCTGCCCATGCCTGGGAGTTCGGCCTGGCGCGCGTGCTGGACTCCCTGGACCTCGCGGCCGACCGGCCGACCGGCCGACCCGCAGACCGATCCGCCGACCGGGCGCGTAAGAAGCCGGTAAGCAGGCTGTAAGGGTTGTTCGCCGCGGCCCGGACCTAGCGTCGACCGCATGAGAACACTGCGCCGCGGCGCTACCGCCGCGATAGTTCTGACCTGCACCTTCGCCCTCGCGGCCTGCGGCTCCGCCGCGGAACCGGGCGGCGGCGAGATGTCCGAGGACACGATGTCGGAGTCCCCGATGGACGAGGAGATGTCGGAGTCCCCGATGGACGAGATGTCAGAGTCCCCGATGGACGACATGGCGGAGGACGAGATGATGTCCGACGCGCTCGACTTCACGGCGACCACCGTCAGCGGAGACCCCTACGAGGGTGCTGAGCTCGCGGGCAGCCCTGCCGTCGTCCTCTTCTGGTCCGAGACGTGCGATACCTGCGCCGACACGGCCGCCGCCCTCGGCGACGTCGAGGGTGTCGAGCTGCTCTCGGTCGCCGGCGAGGACAGCGACCCCATGGCCGACCCGCTGGCCGACGTCGACGGCGTCACTCAGCTCGAGGACGGCATGGGCGACCTCGCCTCGCACTTCGGCGTCATGGCCGACGGCGACGTCGTGCTGATCGACGACCAGGGCGAGGTCACCCACCACGGCCCGCTGGACCCGATGGAGCTCCCGGACGAGGTCGCGTCCCTCACCATGTGACCCCCGCTGAGTGCTGGATATTTGTGGGTTTCTCGGCTCAGACCCAACAGATATCCAGCACTCAGCTGTCCTGGTCCTCCGAGCGGAGACGCGGCTCCACCCGGTTGGCCGGGTTGACCCCCGACTTGTCCGCGTAGAAGGCCCTGATCACGTCCATGTCGGCGCGCACGTCCCCGGTGAGCTGGATGCTCGGCCCGAGGCCCGCGACCTTGGCCACGCCGTCGACGTATCCGAGCGTCAGGGGAAAGCCGCTCTTCAGCGCGATGCGGTAGAAGCCCGACTTCCAGTAGCCCGAGCCGGCGCCGCGGGTGCCCTCCGGCGTCACGACGAGGTGGAACTCCTCGCCCCGTTCGACGGCCCCGAGGATCTCCTCGACGATGCTGGCCGGATCCTTCCGGTCCACGGGGATCCCGCCGAGAGCGCGCATGAGACCGGCCAGGGGGCCCTTGAACCAGGAGTCCTTGATCAGGAAGCGGATCTTCAGGTCCATGTCGAACGCGATGGCCAGCATCAGGAAGAAGTCCGTGTTGGACGTGTGCGGCGCACCGATGAACACCGTTGGCCGGGTCGGGGCGGGCTCCGAGCGCATCCGGTAGCCGGTACCGGCCCAGATCAGTCGTGCAACGGCCCGGCGGATGGTGCGTGACATCGTCGTCCTCGAGTCAGGGCGGACAGGGTGAGCCTCGGGCGAAAAATCGCCGAGGCGCAATTCTGACAGATCCTGCGGAGGCTCAACGCCCCGTCCGGGCGGCCCACGGCGGGCGCAGCAGCGGCCGCACGGTCCGGCTCGCCAGGCGCAGCAGCCCGCGCGACCCGGCGGACTGCTCGTCGAACAGCATGAGCGCCACGTGCGCCATCGCCGTGTCGGACGCCGCTACGGCACGCGTGGCGATGCCCGCCCAGAGCTTGGAGCGCATCAGCTGCTGCGCCAGGTAGCACTCCCGGTAGTGCCGCCCGAACCGGAGCCTGTGCGCCTGCTCGAACCCGGTCAGCGCCCCGGCAAGCTCCGCGCCCCGCACGGACCCGCCGGCCCGCACCAGCGCCCCGAGATGTTCCGCGAGCTGCACCCCGGCGGCCATCCCGTAGAAGATTCCCTCTCCGCTGAGCGGGTTGATCGTCGCCGCGGCATCACCGAGCAGCACGGCGGACCGCCGGGGGGCCGTCATCGGAGTGCGCGCCGCGGCGTGCGGGAGCTGGTGCGCGGCGACCCGCTCCACCCCGGACACGACGAACCCGCGCCGCTCCAGGTCCGCGACGTACAGGTCGAAGAGGTCGCGCAGCGAGCGCCCGTACCGCGCGGTCTGCCGCTTCAGGTGGTCCACCGGGATGCCGACGCCGAGGTTCGCGCCGTCGTCGGGCAGCGGGAAGACCCAGCCGTAGACCGGCAGGAGCGTCTCGAGGAAGTCGAACCTGAGCGTGTCGCTCACCGGCTTGGCCGGGTGGGTCACCTTCCCGTACGCGCGCATCGCGATGTGGGTGTGCCGCATCGAGGGCCGGGCGACGCCCATCGCTCGCCGGACGCCGGAGTAGGCACCGTCCGCGCCGACGACCAGGTCGAACGTGGCCTCGCCGGTGGACAGCCTGACCCGTTCGGGAGCTGCGGACCCGCCGTCCACCGACGTCATCCCCTCGAACGAGACACCCTCACGGACCTCCGCGCCCGACTCCCGCGCCGCGTCCAGGAGCAGGTCGTCCAGAGCGAGCCGAGGTGCGACGTAGCCGGCGAGGTCGCGGCCCTCCATGATCGGGCCGCGTGCGACGGCCTCCACCCCGCCCGGACCGCTGATCGCCACCGACATCGGCATGTGGAACCGCTCGAGTCGCTCCGCCAGGCCGAGCCCGTCGAGCACCCGCCTGGCACCAGGGCCGAGGCCGTCACCGCACGTCTTGTCACGCGGGAAGGTGGCCTTGTCGACCAGCGTCACGCGCGCGTCCGGCACCTCGCGCCGCAGGGCGATCGCCGTCGCGGCTCCGGTGGGGCCGCCGCCCACGACCAGGATGCGGGGTGCGTTGTTGCCGACCACGCCGCCGACACTAAACCCGCTCCGACCGGCAGGCCAGAGCAGGGGACGACGTCAGCGCTTGTTCCTGCGGTCCGGCGTCACGTCCTCGGCGGTGCCGGGGATCGTCTTGCCCGTCGTGTACGAGCCCGGAGCGGCGGTCGACGAGGGGGCGCCCGGTGCCGTACCGCCCGGCGTCGAGGTACCAGCTCCCGAGCCACCCGTCCCGGTACTGTCCGACGCGGTGTCCCCGGTCGTCCCGGGCACCGGCCGGTGCTTCCGGAAGCGCTGCACTGCCTTGTACAGGGTGACGCCGGCGATGACGATCGCGATCGCGTCGTCCCCGAGGCCGAGCGGCCCCAGGAGGTCCGGCACGAGGTCGATCGGGCTGGCCACGTACCCGGCGCCCGCGATGAACGTGAAGATCTCCTGCCAGGTGAACTTCCTGGGATCCTTGCCCCGCTTGCTTTCCTCGCCCATGCCCGGAACGTAACGGAGAACCGGACGACTCGCCAGGCTCGCCAAGGTTGTACTGCTCGCCCGATTCGTGACGTCCGCCTCAGCCGGCCGGGCGGACGCGGGTCCCCCGCCGGCCCGACGCCGGTCAGACGTCGATCGGGCGGCGGTCCTCCACGAGCCTCGACGTGTAGCCGGCCGCGACGAGCCGGTCGAACGCGCGCATCACCTCGCCGGGCACGTCCTCCTCGTGGGCGATGAAGCCGAGCTCGGCGTACAGCGTGAGGCGCTGCGTCTCGCCGACGAGCATGTCGACCACGCGGTCGGCGTCGCCGATCGTCCGGAGGTACGCGTCGAGCTCCAGGGGCCGGGACACGCACAGCACGTCGACGTCGGGCCACACGACCCGGCAGGTCGCGAACGCACGTCGCTGCTGGTAGGGATGGGAGACGAGCAGCACGGAGGACGGCTCGACCTGGAGCTCGGCGAGCAGCTTGCGGCTGTACTCCAGGTTCTCGCTCGTGTTGGTCGCGGTCGGCTCGACGAGCACGGCCTCGGCGGGCACGCCGCGAGCGATCGCGTGGTCGCGGTAGCCGAAGGCCTCGCCCTCAGGGAAGGCGTCGACAGTGGTGGGCGCGTTGGCACCCGTGAAGACGATCTGCCGGAACAACCCTTCGAGGTAGAGGTCGGCCGTGTAGTCGGCGACACCCAGGTCGTGACCACCCAGGCCGATGCAGACGTCGACCGGTCGGGGCTCGTGCTGCAGGTCGTGGAACGCCCACAGTGTCTCTACGTCCTCCCGCACTTCGGCGGGGATCATGACGTTCGGCATATGACGACCATATTGCTCGGAGGAATGGCGGGCACAACCTGGGCGTGGAGCGACGCCCGAATTCGGTGGTAATTGCGCGCAATGTCACAACCTGCGAGAACGTGCGGACGGCGCCGTCCGCCGGTGTTCTCGCGCCCCCCGCGCAGACATCCCATACCGAGACAAGGTAGTGGACGGAGACGAACTGTCCCTAGCGGCCAGGATCGTCCTCAACCTCCCTCGTCCGCTCAGCGGCGCCGACCCCGACGATGTCGTCCTCGAGCTTGCCCGAGAACAGGTCGTAGTACTGCAGGTGCAGGTGATATCCGGCACCCAGCGCGATGCGGCGGATCATGCCGAGCGTCGGCTCGATCTGCCCGGACTCGATCCGGCTGATCGTCGACGTGGGTACGCCCGCCAGCACTGCCAGTGAACTCATGCTGAGCTCTCGCTCGGCTCGGATCCTGACAACGATCTGGGCTGCTGTGGTGAGCAAGGCGCCCTCCCGTCGACGCTCGGCCATCGAAACGTGCCATGACGCACGACAGGGCTCGCCGGAAAGTAAAGATCAGTTTTCCGGCAAGCCCTGTGAGACCTGACTCTATACGTCTATGCCCGTCGCGGCTCATCGACAGAGCATGTGTCGCATGTTTCCTCCGGGGGTGCCATACCGACACGTTGGCCTACTACCCTCAGCCCTCATGGGTACTGCGAGCACACCGGGTGATGACGCCTCCGTGCCCCGGCAGGCCGCCGGGCACGGGTCGGCTCGTCGCGGCCAGGCGGCGCGCGGCGTGCGCGCGCTCCTCCAGGAGCATCCCGCGTGGGTGCTGCTGCGGTCGAGGAACGCCGCGGCCGCCGTCGTGCTGCTGGACCGCAACCTCGGCGGGTCCCGCCGCAGGCTGCCCGTCGAGCAGCTCGCCGACCGCATCGACGACGACCTGCCAGAGCTCCGCCGCGCGGGCTTCGAGCTGCCCTACTCCGGCTACTTCTACGTCTCGGAATGGATCGACGAGGGCGTTCTCGTCCGGCGCCGCGCACCCCAGACCGCCGGAGAGCCCGGCACCGAGACCCTCGAGCTGTCCGACGGCGCGCTGCTCGCCATCCGCTTCGTCTCCCGCCTGAGCAAACCCCACCCGGCCGTGACGCCGTCGCGGCTCGGGGCGGTGCTCGACGGCCTGCACTCGCTGGCCTCCGATGCCGACCCCGACCCGGAGACCCGCCTCGCCTCCCTGCTGGAGCAGCGCGCCGCCCTCGACGCCAGGATCGAGCGCGCCCGCCGCGGCGACTCCGATGCCCTGCCGCCCGACGCCGCCGCCGAGCGCGCACGCGAGATCCTGGCCCTGGCCGGCGACATCCCCGCCGACCTGGCCAGGGTGCGCACCGAGCTGGAGCGCACCGACCGCGAGCTGCGCCGCCGGCTCCTGGAGTCCGACGGCTCGCGCGACACGTTCCTCGACGACATCTACCGCGGCGTCGACCACCTCGCCGAGTCCGAGGCAGGGCGCGGCCTGGTCGCGTTCCGCGAGCTGCTGCGGCAGGCGGAGCACGCGGCGCAGGACGACGTCGGCCGGGTGCTCGACACCGTCCACCTCGCCCCGGCGGAGGCCTCCGCGCTGCGCCGTCTGCTCCCGAGCCTGCAGGACGCGGCAGACGAGCTCACCGACACCATGAGCGTGCTGCGCCGGGCGCTGCAGCGCATGGTCAGGTCCGGGGAGCTCCCGGCCGAGCGCGCCCTGCGTCGTCTGCTCGGCCAGGCGCAGGACGCCGCCCTCGCCGCGGCCCCCGAGCTCACTCCCGCCACCGAGGTGCGGCTCACGCTGCCGCTCGGTGCCGTCACGCCCCGGTCGGTGGGCGGCTTCCGGCCGCACAACCCGGGCGGCGAGGACGCCGTGGCGCCAACCGCCGCACCTGCCCTGCCGCCCCGGACCGTCTCACTCACGGCGCTGCGCGCCCTGGCCCGCGACTCCGAGATCGACGTGGACGAGCTGCGCGGGCACGTGAACGAGCGGGTCGCGGCCGTCGGCCGGGCCACCATCGCGTCCGTGCTCGCCGCGCACCCAGCCACCCAGGGGGCCGCGAGCGTGGTCGGCCTCCTGACGCTCGCCGAGGGGCACGGAGTGGCCACCGGCAAGAGCGAAGACGTGAACTGGCGGTCCTCGCGCGGCGTCGCGCGGCGGGCCGTACTCCCCCAGAACCAGTTCGAGGAGCATGTCCCGTGACCGAACCCAACGCGACAGGAGCCGGCCCTGCCCGGCCCGGCCCGACGGACCTCCGCAGCGCGCGCCCCGGGCGCCCGGCCGGCAGCGGTACGACGTCGGCGCCGCCCGGCGCCGGGAGCGGCACGGACGGCGACGCCGGCGCGGGTGTCCACCTCTGGCCCGGCGACCACGGCACGCTGCCCGCGCCGGCCCGCCTCGCCCTGGCCCGGCTCGTACGCGGGCCCTACCTCGCCGCCGAGCCCGACCCGGACACCTGGCGCGCGCTCCTGACGAACGAGGACGTCGTCCGCGAGCGCCTCGCCGACCAGTACCTCGACCTGGTGATCGACGCCGACGCGCAGGTCGCGTTCGTGCGGGACGTGCCTGCCCCGGACGCGCCCCAGGTCGTGCGGGAGCTGACGCTCACGTTCCTGGACACGGCACTGCTGCTGCATCTGCGTGCCCTGCTGCTGGACTCGGCGGACGGGCGGGTGGCGATCAGCCGTGACGAGGCCGCCGACCATCTGGGCATGTACCGGCGCCGCGGTGGTGGTTCGCCGATGGACTTCACCCGGCAGCTGGACGCGACGTGGGCCCGGCTGATCGAGTCGGGCATGCTGGAACCCCTCGGCGGGGACCGGTGCGTGGTCTCGCCGGTGCTCCGGACCGTGTTCGGCGCGGACCAGGTAGCGGCGCTGAGCGCCGAGTACGCACGACTGGCGAAGGAGAGCGCATGAAAACGGCCCACCCCGGACAGTGGCGCCTCGCGCGCATCGAGCTGGTCAACTGGGGCACGTTCGCCGGGCACCACGTGGTGCCGGTACCCCGCGAGGGCTTCCTCCTCACCGGCCACTCGGGTTCGGGCAAGTCGTCGCTGGTCGACGCCGTCGCCGCGGTCCTGACCCCGCCGGAGCAGCTGCGGTTCAACGTGGCCGCCGCCGGCACGGGCGCCGAGCGCGAGGCGGGCGACCGGGACGTGGTCTCGTACGTGCGGGGCGCGTGGCGGCACCGCACGGACGAGAGCACGGGCGAGGTGGTGGCCGACCACCTGCGGCCGGGTGCTACCTGGTCGGGCGTCCTGCTGCGGTACTCGAACGGCACCGAGGCGCCCGACGACACGGTGACGCTGGTGCGCCTGTTCCATCTCACGCGGGGTTCGTCGGCCCCCGCGACGCTGCACGTGGTGGTGCCCGCCGAGGTGGGGCTGCTGGACTTCGAGCGGTACGTCCGCTCCGGTCCGGACGCCGCCGGGGTGACCGCCGCCTGGCCCGCTGCGACGGTGAGCGAGCGGCACGGGCCGTTCGCCGCCGCGTTCACGCAGTCGCTGGGGATCGGTTCGGAGCAGGCGCTGGTGCTGCTGCACCGCACACAGTCCGCGAAGAACCTGGGCAGCCTCGACGACCTGTTCCGCGGGCACATGCTGGACGAACCGAGCACGTTCGAGCTGGCGGCCCAGGCGGTGGACCAGTTCGCGGACGTGGCCCGCGCCTATGCCGACATCGAGACGTCACGGCGGCAGATCGAGCACCTGGGCCGTCTGGTGGCTCTGACCAAGGCGTACGACGAGGGTTCGGCGGCGGGGGTCCGTGCCGCGAGCCTGCGGGGATCCCTCGAGACGTTCAAGGACGCGTGGAAGCTCGATCTCGCGCACGGCGCGCTGGCGGAGTCGCGAGCGGCCGAGGAGCGCGCCCAGCACCACCGCCAGGCGGCCGACACCGAGGTCGACGTCGCGGCGAACACGCACCAGCAGGCGGTGAACGTGCTCGGCGCCCGGGGCGGGCAGGCGCTCGCCACGCAGGCCGACCGCCTCCAGCGGGCGGGTGAGATCGCCGCTCTGGTCCGCACCCGGCGTGGTGAGCTCGCCACCGACCTGGAGTCGGTGGGCATGTACATGCCCGAGACGTTCGGGGAGTTCGCGGCACTCAAGGAGAAGGCACGGTGGGAGCTGGGCGGCGCGAAGCCGCTGACCACCGGCGCCGTGCCGACCCTGACGGGCGCCCTGCCCGCCGTCGCGACGGGCCAGCTGTCGGCGGTCCCGACGGGTGCTGTCCCGTCGGTCGGCGCCGGGACGCCGACGGGGGCGGTGCCATCGGTCGCCACGGGGGCCGTGGCCACCGTCGGGCGGTCGCGCGCGCCCGAGGCGCTCGACGCGACGATCCGGGAGACGCTGGCCGCGCGCTCCGCCGTCGGACACCGGCACGAGGCTGTCGCCGCACGGATCCAGGCGGTACGGCAGACCCAGACGAACGTCCCCGCCGAGCTCGCCGCGGCCCGCCGGGCCGTGGCGGAGGCCGCCGGGCTGGACGTATCGGTGCTGCCGTTCGCGGCCGAGCTGCTGCGTGTCCGGGAGGAGGACGCCGACTGGCGTCCCGTGCTGGAGGGGGTCCTGCGGCCGCTGGCCACGCTCGTCCTCGTCGCCCCGGCGCACCGCGCGGCCGTCGCGGGGGCGGTCGCGGCGGGGCCGGGCCTGCGCTACCGCGTGGTCGGCGTGCGCAACGACGCGCCCCGGTCCACCGACGACGCCTCGCTGGTGCACAAGGTCGAGGTGCAGGACGGCCCCATGTCGGGCTGGCTGCACCGGCGCCTGTCGGAGCAGTACGACTACCTGTGCGTCGACGACCCGTCCGGGCTGGACCGGCACGAGCGGGCGGTGACCCGCGAGGGTCTGGTCAAGCACGGGCCGGAGGAGATCGAGCAACCGCTGCTGCCCGGCGTCGAGGACTGGACGCTCGGCTGGGACGCCGACGACCGCCTCGACCAGCTCCTGGAGCTCGCGCGCGAGACGCAGGCCCGACTCGCGGAGGCGGACGCCGCCGTGGCCGACGCCGTTGCCGAGCAGCGCGAGGCCGTGCGTCGCCAGCTCACGCTGCGGCACGTCGCCCGCCGGGAATGGCGTGAGGTGGACATCGAGACGGCCGAGGCGGACCTGACCGACGCGCAGGCTTCGTTCGACCGGCTGCTCGACGGCACGATGGACCTGCTGCAGGCGTCGCAGGACGTCGCGGCGGCCGAGAGCCGGCTGGACCAGGCCCGCGCGGCCGCTGCGGTGGCCGCCGACACCCTGGCCGAGGCGCGCGCCCACCGCCGCTCCCTGGAGCGCGTGGTCACAGAGCTCGGCGACGCCCCGACCAGCCCGATCCCTCTCGCGCACCGCGAGGAGCTGGAGAAGCGGTACGCCGCCGTCCGCAAGACGGTGACGCACGAGGTGATCGACGACGTCTCGCTCACCGTGTCGCGCACGCTGGACGCCGAACGCGAGGCCGGGCTGCGCACCTCGGGCGCTGCCGAACGAGAGATCGTCGGGCTGCTGGCCGAGTTCCGGCGGCGCTGGCCCGCCATCACCCGCGACCTGACGGCGCAGGTCGGCGACCGGTCCCGGTACCTGGAGGTGCTGGAGCGCATCCGCACGTCCCGCCTGCCGGAGCAGGAGGTGCGGTTCTCCGACCTCCTCACCGACCAGGCGCGGCGCGCGCTGCGCAAGCTCGCCGCCGAGATCCGGCAGGCACCGGCGGCAATCCGCGAACGGATAGTCGGGGTCAACACCTCCCTGCGCCGCTCCCCCTTCGACACCGACCGGTTCCTGGAGATCCGCGTCAAGGAACGGCGCCCCGCGGCCGTGGAGGAGTTCCTCGCGACCCTCGACGCCCTCACGGGCGACACCGAGCCGGAGTACGAGGTGCTGGAACGTCTGGTCCGCCGGCTCGGTTCGAGCGACCACGCCGACCGCGCGTGGCGGTCCCTGTGCCTGGACACCCGGCGGCACGTGCACTTCACCGGCGTCGAGGTCACAGCGGGCGGCATCGCGCTGGCCGTGCACGACTCGTCCGCCGGTCTCTCCGGCGGACAGCGCCAGAAGCTCGTCGTATTCTGCCTGGCCGCGGCCCTGCGGTACCAGCTGGCCGGGACGTCGGACTCGGGAACGCCCGCCTACGGCTCGATCCTCCTGGACGAGGCCTTCGACAAGGCGGACACCGCCTTCACCCGCACCGCCATGGACACGTTCGCGGCGTTCGGGTTCCACATGATCCTGGCCACGCCGCTCAAGCTGCTGCAGACCCTCGAGGACTACGTGGGCGGCATCGGTCTGGCGACCTGCCGCGAGCTGCGGGAGTCGCGCGTGGACGTGGTCCTGCTGGAGTCCCCGCTGCCCGACGTCGACCCGGTCGCCTCGGCGACCCGGCGCGGCGCGGGTGAGGGCTCGCCGGGTGGGGGCTCGCCGGGTGGGGGCTCGCCGGGCGGGCCGGTACCGGCTGCGCCTCCCGCGCCCACCGTGCAGGTGCCTGCCCCTGCGGCACCGGCACCACAGATACCTGCCGCTGCGGCACCGGCGCCACAGGTGCCCGGTCTGCCGACACCTGGCGCGCCGGCGACCGGACCGCTGACATCTACCGCCGCGGCGCCCGCGCCGCGGGCGCCTGCACCGGAGACACCCGCTGCGACCGGATCGACCGGGTCGACCGACCCGTCCGGAGCGATTCCGCTCCCGGTCCCGGCCGCGGTCGCTCCGGCTCCGGCTCCGGCCTCAGGCACTCCCGCTCCGGCCTCAGGCGCTGACACCCCGGCACGTGAGCCCGCCGTGCCCCCGCCCCCGCCGGCTCCGCCCTCAGAGCCGCCTCCGGAGCAGGCCGGGCCGTCGGCAGAGCCGCCTCCGCCGTCGGCCGCCGGGGAAGAGACCGAGCCAGAACCGGACTGGTCGGTGACCGTCACCGCCGAGGACGGCGACGCCCCGTCACCGGTCGCGCGGATGACCTCCCGCCGCCCGTCGCTGTAACGAGCAACAACCCGGTCTCCGGTACTGACTCGCCGTACCTGGTACCGCGAGTCAGTACCGCAGGCCCACTAGCTCGCTGCCTCGCCGTTCCGAGTACCGCCGGTCAGCTGGCAGGTCCGGCGTCCGCCCGGCCGTCGGTGAGGCCGCGGGCGTAGGCCTCTGCGGAACCCTCGCGGAACAGGTCGTCGGCACTGCTGCGCACCAGGACACGGGCGCCCGGGCCGTCGTCGGCGGTGACGTGGTGGCCCATGCCGCGCACGACGGCGACGGCGCGCCCGGTCGACTTGCCCCGGACCAGCTCGGAGGCGGCGGCGATCTCGTCGACGACAGCGGTGACCGTCACGTTCAGCGGGCGGCCGTGGGCGTCGACGCTGCCCCGCAGGTCGTCGGTGGGCGTGATCCCTGCGCAGCCGATCGCTATGTCGACAAGGGCGTCGCGCCAGGGCCGGCCGGCGGTGTCGGTGACGACCACTCCGATCCGACGCAGGCCCAGGCGCTGGGTGAGCGCCGCACGGATCGTCCGGGCCGAGACGTCCGGATCGACAGGCAGCAGCAGGACCGTGCCCTCCGGGGTGTTGCTCGCGTCCACGCCCGCCGCGGCCATGACCAGGCCGAGCTTGTTCTCGACGATCCGCAACGGTGGCAGGCCAGGACGTTCCCGCTGGGCGACCACGCGGACGGTCTCGTCGGTGATGGCCTGCTCCCGATCGGCAGCCGCTATCACCCGCCCCTCCGCCTTGGACACGATCTTCGAGGTCACGACGACGACGTCGCCGTCGCGCGGCCGGTCCTGCTCGTCCTGCCCGGTCAAGAGGTCGGCGACGAGCTCGCCGAGGTCGTCGCCGGGGCTGATCTCGGGCAGCCCGTCGGGGGCCCAGATGCTGAGTCTCTCCACGGGACCATCCTCACACCGCGGCGGTTCACCCGGGTGCGGTAATCTGCCAGGCGGCTACGCCACATATACCTGGTTCGTGCGGTGATCAACAGGGGGGGAAGCGTCCGGTGTTGCACGACCCACTCGCCCAGGGGACGGTGTCCGGACCGGAGCCTGCGGCCCTGCGCCCCGGCGAGCCCCGCACCATCGGGCCGTTCCGGGTCCGGAGCCGGCTCGGCAGCGGGGGTATGGGCGACGTCTACCTCGGCACCGCGCGCCGCGGACAGCAGGTGGCCATCAAGCTGATCCGGGGCGCCCAGCTCGACGACGACGAGTTCCGCGCACGCTTCCGCCGCGAGGTGCGTGCCGCCGCCAAGGTACGCAGCCGGTTCATCGCCAACCTGATCGACGCCGACCCCGACGCGGAGCTCCCGTGGCTCGCCACCGAGTACGTGCCAGGGCCGACCCTCGCGCAGGCGCTGGCCGCCCAGGGACCGCTGTCGGAGGCGGACGTGCTGCGCCTGGTCGCGGGCGTCGGGGAGGCGCTGCACGAGATGCATCGCGTCGGGCTGGTGCACCGCGACGTCAAGCCGGCCAACGTGATCCTCGGCCCGGACGGTCCGTGCCTGATCGACCTCGGCGTGGTCGCCACCATCGACGCGACGCGGCTGACCCTGACCGGGCAGCCGGTCGGCACCCCGGTGTACATGGCTCCTGAGCAGGCCTCTGGCAGCCGCGCGACGTCGGCCGCCGACATCTGGGCGCTGGGTGCGCTGGCCTATTACGCCGCCACCGGCAACCGGCTCTTCGACGGCGACCATCCCGCCGTGGTGCTGTACCGGGTCTCGGCCGAGGAACCCGCTTACGGCGACGCTCCCGCATACCTGCGCCCGCTCCTCGACGCCTGCCTCGTCAGGGATCCGGGCGGGCGCCCGTCCCTCGACGCGATCCTGCGTTCGCTCGGCGTGCCAGACCCTGCCGGTGCCACGCTCCTCACCGGACCGCCGAGCCCGGCGCGGGGCGGCGCACGCGCTGCCCGACGGCGGCGCCGGCGCAGCCCCCTGGTCGTCCTCGGTTCGGTAGCGGCCGCAACGGCGGTCCTGGCTGCCGTGGCGTTCGGCGCCTGGACCGGCCTCACCGGGGGTGACCAAGAGCGCGACCCCGCCGGGCAAACGCAGACCACCGCGCCGCCCTCGGCCCAGCCGAGCGAGCCGGCGCAGCCGAGCGCCGAGCCCGCGACGGACCAGCCGGACACGGCGGCGGACGGGAGCCAGGGCAGCCCGTGGGCCCAGGGGACCGAGCAACGCCTGGCCGACGGCTCGTGCTGGCTCGTCAGCGTCGACGGGGTGCGGGGGCGGCTGGCCACGCTGACGCTCTCGTGCGACCAGGTGGGGACGACCACGTACCAGTACCCGACGCCGAACCGGTGGCTCCGGATCTACGCGATCGGTCAGGACGGGACCGTCGCGCGCAGCGAGCCGGCGGACGCCGGCGCGCAGGACACGTTCTGGGCCCTCGGCAACCTCGACGACCGGGCGCCCGTCACCGCCACCGTGACCCTGCCGGACGTCGGACCGCTGGCCGCCGTGGCCGTGCAGAACACGGAGAGCGCGGGCTGGTACTGGGCGGCAGCTCCCTGACGCACCGGGCGGTCGGCAGTCACCGCACCAGCTTCGGCAGCACCTCGCGGCCGAACGTCTCGATCCACTCGCGCTGGTTGCGGCCCACGTTGTGCAGGTAGATGCGGTCGAAGCCGAGGTCCAGGTACCGCTGGATCGACGCCCGGTGCTCGTCCGGGTCGGCGGAGATGAGTACTCGCCCCTCGAAGTCCTCCGGACGCACCATGCGCGCCAGCTGCGCGAAGTCGTGCGGCGACCGGATGTCCGACCGCGGGAACCGCATGCCGCCCACCGGCCACTCGGTCAGGGCGTTGGCGACCGCCTCTTCGTGCGTGGGCGCCCAGGAGAGGTGCAGCTGCAGCGCCTTCGGCAGCTGCCCCGGGTCGCGGCCGGACTCGCGGGCGCCGTCCGCGAATCTCGTGAGCAGCGACGACATCCGCTCCAGGGGTGCCGCCTGCGTGATGAGCCCGTCCGCCGTCCGCCCGGCGCGGCGGGCGGTGACCGGGCCCGCCGTCGCGACCAGGATCTCGGGGGCCACCTCCGGCATGGTCCACAGGCGCGTCGACTCCAGCTTGAAGTACGTTCCCGAGTGCTTGACGTCCCGCCCGGCCAGTGACCCGGCGAACAGCTTCTTGATGATCTCGACGGCCTCGAACATGCGGTTGATCCGCTCGGCGGCCTCGGGCCAGTACCCACCCACGACGTGCTCGTTGAGCGCCTCCCCCGAGCCGACACCCAACCAGTGCCGGCCCGGGTTCATCGCCGCGAGCGTCGCCGACGCCTGTGCGACCACCGCGGGGTGCCACCGGAACGTCGGCGCCGTGACCGGCCCCAGATCGCCGGTCGTGTGCTCCGCCGCCGCGGCGAGCACGTTCCACACGAAGCCTGCCTGCCCCTGGTGGGGGGTCCAGGGCTGGAAATGGTCGGCCGCCATGACGCCGGAGAAGCCGTGCGCCTCAGCGAGCGCCGCCAGCTCCACCGCCGTCCGGGGCGCGAACTGTTCGAGCATCGCGGCATAGCCGATGGTCACCACGCGGACCAGCCTAGACGGCGAGGCTCACCCCACGGGTCAGGTCCTCAGGCCGCTCGGGTGACCTGAGGACCCGGCACGTGGCGAGGTCAGAGCCGGCCGTGCAGCCGCAGCGTCTGCAGGGCGCTCAGGGTGACGATGCCGCGCCACTCCACGGTCTGGCCCGGCGACCAGTGCTGGAAGTCGAAGTCCCAGCCGCCGTCCTCGAGCTGCTCGGCCTCCAGCCGGTCCAGCTCCGCCGAGATCTGCCCTGAGGAGAACAGCGCCCGGCTCGGCGATCCTGGCCTCGCGGACAGCTGCAGCGGCGTGAGCTTCTCGTCGCTCTGCCCGCCGTCGACGGCGATGGACCCGTCGTCGCGCAGAGCCGGGCGCAGGCGCTCGACGGCGGTGGCTGCGCGGTCCGGCTCAGGCACCGCGTCGAGGAAGTTCAGCGCGAACAGGACGGTGTACCCGTCCACTGGAGTCTCGCCCTCCAGCTGGTCCCAGCACCACGTCGTCGCGGCGTCGAGCCACGGGTGGTGCAGGCCGAGCTCCCACAACCGCGCGGTGACGGCGAACGTGAGGAACCCGTTCTCGTTCGGCTGCATCCACGGCGCCGCCGGGTAGTCGGCGGCGGTCGGCAGCACGTGCGGCACCCGACCGTCCGGCAGGGCTACCGAGGCCAGCCAGTCGGCGGTCTCCGTGGCCAGCCGCGTGACTGCCGGGTCGGCCGCTGTCCCCAGCTCTGCGAGCACCTCGAGCGCCGACAGGGCTCCCGAGACCTGGCTGTCGGGCCCACGCAGGTCGGGTTCCAGGGCGTGACCCCACCCGCCGTCGTCGTTCCGGTAAGGACGCAGGGCGTCCAGGACACGGCGGCCCGGTGCGTCGCGGAAGAGCACCGCGAGGCGGTGGCGCTCCAGCAAGCGGGCGTCGTCGTGGATGAACCGCTCGGCGGCGGCGAGGTCGATGCTCATGGTCTCGACGTTATGCGGCCGTCAGGGCGGCGTCTTCCAGAAATCGGACGGGTGTGCGGCCGGTCAGCCGACGCACCTCGTCGGACATGTGGGCCTGGCTCGCGTACCCGGCCAGCGCCGCACGGTCCGCGAGCGGGGACGGCGCGCCGGAGGACAGCCCGATCAGCCGCCGCAGCCGGGCCACCCGGCCGAGCATCTTGGGTCCGTACCCGACGGCGGCGACGGTGCGGCGGTGCAGGTGCCGCCGGGGTTGCGCCGCGCACGGCGACGACCGGGCCGGTGTCGGCGCCGACCACCACCAGCTCGCCGTCGAGCCGGACCAGGTCCACGCAGCCGTCGGGGATGATCCGCTGCTCGTGACCGGGCGGCGCGTCGTGCTCCCACAGGCAGGCCACCACCGGCAGCAGGCCGGTCGGCGGAGCGAGCTCACGGTAGGTCACGAGATCAACGCTACGTGGAGCCACCGACACCGCCGCGTACCCGACGCACAGGTCACCCGAGCGTCGGACACGTCGAGGGTGACGTCGCAGGTCAGGTCTGTGTCAGTGGCCGGTGGCAGAGTCGTGGCATGCCCCACGTCCCGGCTCGGCCGAGCCGTCGAACCGCCCACGCACGCGACCAGCGCCGCACCTCGTGGCGTCGCCGCGCGCTGCGGGTCGCCGCGGTCGCGGTCCCGGCCGCGCTGCTGGCGGCGGGGGCGTCGTCGTACGCCGCCGTGGTGACCGGCCGGATGGCCGCTGCGCCGGCCCGGGACACGCTGATCGTGCTCGCGGCGGTGAGCGCGGCAGTCATCGTGCTGGACGCCGTGACCTGGCTGGTCGTGCAGCGCGGCGTGGCCCGCGCGGAGGCCACGCTCCGCTCCGACCTCGCCGCCGCGGCGCTCGGCCAGCCGCTGCCCACGCTCGAGGAGCAGGCGGTGGGCGAGCTCCTGGACCGGGTCAACGGCGATCCGGAACGGCTCACCCGCGCGATCAGCGGTATCGGCATCACCCTGGGGCAGGCTGCGATCAGCCTCGTGGTCGGGTGGGTGGCCGCAGGTCTGGTGTGGTGGCCGGCCTGGGTGGCGTTTCCGCTGGTGGCGACCGTCGTGCTGGTGTTCGCCCGCCGGTCGGCCCGGCCCTTGCGCGACCTGAGCCGGCTCAGCTCCGAGGCGGTCTCGGACCACATGGCCCAGCTCGAGGAGGCGGTGGCCGCCCGGGACGACCTGCGCACCGCCGACGGTCAGCGGTACGTGCTGCGGCGCTACGCCGAGCTGGCCGCGCGCCAGATCCGGCTCCGGGAGGAATGGTCAGTCGCCTTCTCCCGCGTGCGGCTGCGGACCGAGCTGCCGCTCGACGCCCTGGTCGGCGCCGTCCTCGTGGGCGGGGTGTGGGCCGTCACGGGCGGCACGCTCGACGTCGCGCGGCTGGTCACGCTGTGGCTGCTCGTCACGGGGTTCGTGGGGCGGGTGGACGTCCTGGGCCGCCTGCTGCCCAGGCTCGAGGAGGCGGTCGGCACGTTCCAGCGGGTGCGCGACCTGCTGGCCAGGCCACAGGAGCCAGTCGGCGGAGCTTCCTTCCCCGGCACCCCGGGGGCACCCGGTCGGGAGGCCCCCGATCCCAAGGCACCCGGTCCGGCCGCCCCCGGCCGGGAGACACCTGCCCGGCCTTCCGGCGTGACCGTCGAGCTGCGGGATCTCACCTTCGCGTACGGCGGCGGGTTCAGCCTGGGCCCGCTCTCCCTGACGATCCCTGCGGGCAGCACGTGCGCGCTCGTGGGCCGGACGGGATCGGGCAAGACGACCCTGACCAAGATGCTGTCCCGCGCGATCGACCCGCCCAAGGGAACCGTCTTCCTGGACGGTCAGGACGTCACCGGCCTGGACGTGCACGAGCTGCGCACCCATGTCGGCGTGGTCGGGCAGCGTACCGAGATCCTGGCCGCGACCCTCGCCGACAACATCACGCTCTGGGCGCCGGTACCGACAGAGCGGGTCGAGGAGGCGGTGGACGCGCTCGGCCTGCGGGCCTGGGTGGGGTCGCTGCCCCAGGGCCTGGACACCCGCCTGGGACCCGACGGTGTGACCCTGTCGGCCGGGGAGGAGCAGCTGGTCGCCTTCGCGCGACTCCTGGTGCGCGACGTCGAGGTGGTCGTGCTCGACGAGGCGACCGCACGGATGGACCCGGCGACGGCGGAACGGGTCACCCTGGCCACGCAGGCCCTCCTGGCGGGGCGGACGGCGGTGGTCGTCGCACACCGTCTGCCCACGGCGCGGCACGCCGACACGGTGGCTGTGCTCGACGGAGGCCGGCTCGTGGAACACGGCCCCTGGGACTTGCTCGCCGCGTCGGACGGGCACTTCTCGCGGTTGGTCGCCGCGGCCGGGCTCGGGGACGGGGACGCCGAAGGACCGACCGGACCGGTCGACCGCGCGGCCGGCGGCGAGCGAGCCAGGCGGGTGCCAGAACCGGGACCGTCCGCGGTGGCCGCCCGCGCCCCGACCACCGCGACCGCCCCGACCACCGCCGGCTCCGCCCGGGCCGGTCACGGTGCCAGGGCCGACCCACCGGCCCGCACGTCGATGGTGCGCGCCGTGTGGAGCACGCTGCGTGCCCGGCCGCTCGGCCTGCTGCTCCCGGCCGTCGTGTGGGAGCTCACGGACTACCTCACCTCGACGGGACTCGTCGTCGGCTGGCTGTGGGCGTCGCTCGTCGTGGACCTGGAGCAGGGCTCGGCGCCCTGGCTGCTGGCGTGCGCCATCCTGGCGGCCGTGGTGGCCAACACGCTGCTGCCGTTCACGGTCCGCCTGACCAGCGCACGCTGGTGGGCCGACTCGCGCCTGCGGCTGCGCCTCGCCGTCCTGCGCGGGCAGACGGCCCAGCGGCGCACCGTCCGCGACGCACCCGGCGAGATCGCCGCCCGCGCGCAGGAGGAGTACCGGCTCACCGGCCACACTCAGGCCTGGCGCGAGCTCGTCACGGCACCGGTCACGCTCGGGCTGCTCGTGGTGCTGAGCGACAGCCTGCTGGCGGGCGCGATCGGACTCACCATGGCTGCCGTGATGTGCGCGGCGCAGGTACTCGGCAGCCGATCCGTCGCGGCTGCCGCGCGGCAGGCGGGTGACGCCGCAGCGGAGCTGGGCCGGCTGCTCGGGTCGGCCCTCGACGCCGTGCGCACCGTGAAGCTCTCGGCCTCCACCAGCGGCGTGCTGGCCCAGGTCGCGCGGGTGGACGGACGCCGCGTGCTGGCATCGCTGCGCGAGGAACGGACCGACTTCCTCGTCGGGCTCGCACCGTCCGTGCTGAGCCGGATCGCGACGGTCCTGGCGTGGGCGCTGCACCTGAACGGCACGTGGTCGCTGGGCACCACCCTCCTGGTCAGCACCTCGATCGGCACCTTCAGCTGGATCGGGTACGGCCTGGGCCAGCTCGTGACCAGCGCCGCCTCCGCCCGCCGGTGGGTCGAGGTCACGTCCCGGTACGCCGGTACGGAGCGCCTGGCCGACGTGCCCGACGACGTCGACCTGTTCGCCGGCACGGCGGTCCCGGCGGGACGCACCGCGCCGGACGGGCGGCCCCGGAGCGCGCCGACGACCGGCCCCGCCGCGGCGTCGGACGGTCTGCGCGAGCTGCGCCTCGACGGCCTCAGCGCGACGCACGACGACGGCACGGTGGGCGTCGCGGGTGTCGATCTCACCGTGCGGCGCGGCGAGCTGGTGCTCGTGGTGGGGCGTGTCGGCTCCGGGAAGTCGTCCCTGCTGGGGGCCATGTCGGGCCTCGTCGATGCCGGCGGACGGCTGACCTGGAACGGCGCGGAGGTCACGGATCCGGAGACGTTCCTGCGCCCGCCCCGCGTGGCGCACGTCGCCCAGGTGCCGCACGTCGTGTCGGGGACCCTCGCCGACAACGTGCGGCTCGATCACGACCGCCCGGTGACCGGGCCGGTCGGCGCGGCGGGGCTGGATCGCGACGTCGCCGAGGCGGGTGGCACCGACACTCTGGTGGGGCACCGCGGCCTACGGCTCTCGGGCGGGCAGGTCCAGCGGCTCGGCCTGGCCCGTGCGCTGGCCACCGGCTCCGAGCTGCTCCTCGTGGACGACGTCTCCTCGGCCCTCGACTCCGTCACGGAGGCCGAGGTCTGGTCAGGGTTACGGGCCGCCGGCACCACGGTGGTCGGCACGACGTCGCGCGCGGCCACGCTCGCGACCGCCGACCGGGTGGTGGTGCTCGACGGCGGACGCGTCGCCGCCGTCGGACCGTGGAGTGACCTGGAAGCACGCTGGTCCCACCTGGCCGGCTGACGTACCGCTGGCCGGACCTGCCGAGACCCGGCGCTCGACCATCCTGTCGTCCCGGAGCCAGGCGCTCGAAGACGCCGCCGACACCTGTGGAAAACGTGCATCTCGGCTTGCTCGAATCTGGGACACTGGTGCGCATGAGCACTCCTGCCTCCTCCGGGCCGACGGACCCGGCCGCGACCACACCAGCCCTCGACTCTCCGGCCACCTCGGTAGCCGGCGCCGATGTCGTACGCGCGGTGGTCAAGGAGGTACCGGACAAGGTCAGCACGGACGGCCTCGAGACCAAGTTCGACGAGCGCTGGACCGCCGAGCAGACCTTCGCGTTCGACCGCACCAAGACGCGCGACGAGATCTACTCGATCGACACGCCGCCGCCCACGGCCTCGGGCTCCCTGCACGTGGGGCACGTGTTCAGCTACACGCACACCGACATCGTGGCGCGCTTCAAGCGCATGCGCGGCCTCGAGGTCTTCTACCCCATGGGCTGGGACGACAACGGGCTGCCGACCGAGCGCCGCGTCCAGAACTACTACGGCGTGCGCGTCGACCTGTCGCTGCCCTACGACCCGGACTTCACGCCGCCGTTCGAGGGCACCGGCAAGAGCGTCAAGGCCGCCGACCAGGTTCCGATCAGCCGCCGCAACTTCGTCGAGCTGTGCGAGCGCCTGACGGCCGAGGACGAGAAGCAGTTCGAGGAGCTGTGGCGCCGCCTCGGCATCTCGGTGGACTGGGCGCAGACGTACCAGACCATCGGTGACGGCTCGCGCGCCACGGCGCAGCGGGCGTTCGTGCGCAACCTGCAGCGCGGCGAGGCGTACCAGGCCGAGGCACCGGGGCTGTGGGACGTCACGTTCCAGACCGCGGTGGCCCAGGCCGAGCTGGAGGCGCGGGACTACCCCGGTCACTTCCACAAGGTCGGGTTCCACCAGGCCGACGGCGAACCCGTCTACATCGAGACCACCCGGCCGGAGCTGATCCCCGCCGTCGTCGCGCTCATCGCGCACCCCGACGACGAGCGCTACCAGCACCTGTTCGGCACCACCGTGCGGTCGCCGCTGTTCGGCGTCGAGGTCCCCGTGCTCGCGCACCACCTGGCCGAGCCCGACAAGGGCGCGGGCATCGCGATGTGCTGCACGTTCGGTGACCTCACCGACGTGCAGTGGTGGCGCGAGCTGCAGCTGCCGACCCGCTCGATCATCAACCGCGACGGCCGCATCACGCGCGAGGTTCCGGAGTGGCTGCCGGCCGGCCCTGGCGCCGAGCTGTTCGAGGCCGAGGTCGCGGGCAAGACGACCTTCAGCGCCCGCAAGGCGGTCGTCGACGCGCTCACGGCGTCGGGCGACATGCCGACCGAGCCGGTGGCCACGCAGCGCAAGGCCAACTTCTTCGAGAAGGGCGACAAGCCCCTCGAGATCGTGACCTCGCGCCAGTGGTACATCCGCAACGGCGGCCGGGACAAGGAGCTGCGCGAGGAGCTGCTGGCCCGTGGCAAGGAGCTCGACTTCCACCCGGACTTCATGCGGGTGCGGTACGAGAACTGGGTCAACGGCCTCAACGGCGACTGGCTCGTGAGCCGCCAGCGCTTCTTCGGCGTCGCGATCCCGCTGTGGTACCCGGTCGACGCGAACGGCGAGGTCGACTACGACCACCCGATCGTGCCGGCCGAGGAGTCGCTGCCGATCGACCCGACCTCGCAGGCGCCCGCCGGCTACACGGAGGACCAGCGCGGCCAGGTCGGCGGCTTCATCGGTGACGCCGACGTCATGGACACCTGGGCCACCTCGTCCCTGACCCCGCAGATCGTGGGCGGCTGGGAGCGGGACCAGGACCTCTTCGACCGCGTGTACCCGATGGACCTGCGCCCCCAGGGCCAGGACATCATCCGCACGTGGCTGTTCTCCTCCGTGGTGCGCTCGCACCTGGAGAACAAGGTGCTGCCGTGGAAGAACGCGACGATCAGCGGCTGGATCCTCGACCCGGACCGCAAGAAGATGTCGAAGTCCAAGGGCAACGTCGTCACGCCCATGGACCTGCTCGTGGAGCACGGCTCAGACGCGGTGCGGTACTGGGCGGCGTCGGCTCGCCTGGGCACCGACGCGGCGTTCGAGGTGGGGCAGATGAAGATCGGTCGCCGCCTGGCGATCAAGGTCCTCAACGCCTCGAAGTTCGCTCTGTCGTTCGGCGGCGGCGCGGGCAGCGAGATCGCGCTCGACCCGGCGGCCGTGACGGTCGCCCTGGACCGGTCGATGCTGGCCGGCCTGGCGGGCGTCGTCGAGCAGGCCACTGCCGCGCTCGAGGCGTACGACCACACGCGCGCGCTCGAGCTCACCGAGACGTTCTTCTGGGCCTTCTGCGACGACTACCTCGAGCTCGTCAAGGACCGCGCGTACGGCGCGGGTGCCGATTCGGCGAACCTCTCCCCCGAGACGACGTCGGCTCGCACCACCCTGGCGATCGCGCTCGACACCATGCTGCGGCTCCTTGCGCCCTACGTCCCGTTCGCCACGGAAGAGGTCTGGTCCTGGTGGCGCGAGGGTTCGGTGCACCGCGCCGAGTGGCCCGTCGCGGAGCCCCTGCGCGCGGCATCCGGCGACGCCGACCCGGCCGACCTCGCGGCGGCCGGCCACGCCCTGGCGGCGCTGCGCAAGGTGAAGTCCGAGGCCAAGGCGTCGATGCGCACGCCGATCGTGGCTGCGTCGCTCGCGGTGCCCGCCGGTTCGCTCACCGCTGTCGAGACCGCGGTCGAGGACATCAAGGCTGCCGGTCGCGTCACCGGGGTGCTCGACCTGGTTCCTGCCGCCGACGGCCAGGGCGACCAGGCGGTCCAGGGCGGGATGGTCGTGACCTCGAGCGAGCTGGGCGAGGCCCCGCCTCGCAACAAGGGCTGAGCACGCTCCTCGCCGAGGAGGACCTTGGCGAGACTGAACGGGGGCGGTGGGGGGGTTGAGCACCCCCCCCCCCCGATTGTGTAGCCCCGCGGGCCGCGGGGC
>NZ_JBEZZF010000030.1:0-1589 GCF_040639055.1 Promicromonospora sp. NPDC023987
TCCCTCGCGGAGCGTTCGGCCACGACGCGGGCCTGCACACCCGCTGCCCAGGACTGCAACCGCCCACACGCCGTGACGAGGTCACCGAGCGCGTCGTCGGACAGATCGGCCATGGCGCGCGAACCCGGCAGGCCCGAGTCCTGGCCCCCGCCGTGGTCGAGGTCGCCGTCCACGTCGACAGCTTCCGCGACCACCCGCGCCAGCCGCGCTCCCGGCAGACCCCGCACTGCTTCCCGCAGAACATCCTCCGGCCAGAACACCACAGGCACACCATCCGGCGGCCATCCCGAGACAGAGTCCGGCGGCAGGTCCTCAAGCGCGTCCGGCGGCAGCCCAGCGCCCGGTCCCATACCGGATTCCGGGTCAGTGTCCTTCCCGGTCTGCTCCACGGTCGCCCAGGCCGCCCATGCTTCCTCGAACCACGCTTCGTCGGACGGCACATCATCCGGCGGCTCACCCGGAGGCAGCCCACCGTCAGCAACCGGACGCACCAGCATCCCGTGCACCATGACCGCCTCACCGCCAGCGTGACTCCGACCGGAGCCATCCAGGAGCGCGCCCGCCACGCCGTCGTCATGGGACAGTCCCTCGTACATCGCCCCGCCTCCCCACATGGGATCCTTGATCACTAACCATGATCTATCATCGCCTCGGCATTGCACCTTTGTTCGACCATAACCCCCACCACTGACACTCGCGCCTCCTTCTGCCCGCTGCGTAAGAACGGGCGCCCCGCAGGCGGATGCCGTACCGACACTCGTCTGGGGAGGAGCCCGCCGCGCGATGCGACCAGGAGCGACCCGCAGCCCGACGGGAATCTTTCGGGGTCAGGTGACGTCCTCGCCTGCCAGAGCCTTGGCAGCCAGGCGTTCCTCCTCGCTGACCTCCCACACCTCGTGTGCCGCATGCAGCGCGAGGAGGATGATCGCGCAACCGAGGACCAGGTCGGGCCAGCCCGAGCCGGTCGACACGGTGACCACGCCCATGGCGATGATCGCGACATTCACCAGCACGTCGTTGCGGGCGGACAGGAACGCCGCGCGGCCGAGGCCGCCTCCGTGGTGGTGCACCCGGGCCAGCAGCCAGGCGCTGGTCGCGTTGACGGCGATCGCCCCGAGCGAGGCGAGCGCCACGGGGACGACGTCGGGCGCCGTCGGCGCGGCGAACCGCTGCGCCGCCTCCCAGGCGGCCACCGCGGCGGGCCCCAGGATGAGCAGTGCCATGGCCTTGCCCATCAGCGCCCGGCGGGCGAGCGGCCAGCTCAGCGCGACGAGGATCAGCAGGTTGACGACGGTGTCCTCGAGGAAGTCGACGCTGTCGGCCAGCAGAGCCACCGACCCGGCGGTGAGCGCCACGGAGAGCTCGACGAAGAAGTAGGCGAGGTTGAGGGCCGCGACGGCCAGAACCGTGCGACGCAACCGGGCGGCACGTGGGTCGCCGGCCCGGGTCACGGTAGCCCTGGTCACGGTGCCATTGTCCGCGTAGTACCCAGGTCTGACCCGGAGGTCCGGATCCTGGTCCGACGACTCGCCACACTGGCCACGACAGGCTCAGGACATGAGGTTTTCTCCGCGCACCGCCGCCGGCAG